>JAFPVW010000113.1 GCA_017395215.1 Prevotella sp.
CCATCTTCCTTGCTGCCGTCTTCCTTGGCGGGCTGGCTTTCGCTGCCTACCGTGCGTTCTCTCCTGCAAAAGAAACGCCGACGGAGAAAGCGAATTGTCAAATGTCAAATGTCAAATGTCAGTTATCAGCGCCCGTACGCTTCTCCGACGTCCGCCTGGACAGCATCCTCACCGTCGTATCCAAGCATTATGGCAAGACTGTGAGGTTTCGTGACGATGCTATCCGGGAGTTGAGGATGAGTACTACATGGAACAGCGACCAGCCGTTAGCGGAGTTCCTCGGCATACTCAATGAGTTCGACGGCTTGCGTCTCAGTACCGAATACGACACCATCTTTGTGGATTCTGTAGCTGTGGAGGACGAGCAATGAAACGCACACTTCTATACATTATATTATATGTGTGTTTCGGTCTGCAAGTCTTGCCGCAGGGAATGACCTTCAAGAACGAATCCCTTACCACCGTCCTTGCCACCCTTCGCGACTCGCAAAGCGAATACGCCATCCATTTTATCCACAACGACCTGGAGCACCTGCAAGTCTCGGCCCGTGTCAAGGGCATGAGTCTCCCCGATGCCGTGAAGCGAGTGTGCAAGGAGCAGCCTGTGAAGGTGAAGACACGGGGCAAGCAAATCTTCGTGCAGTACAAATCGGAGAAAGATTTATCGGGCAAGACCGTACACCTCTCGGGCGCTGTGGAGGACGGCTTCTTAGAGATGCCCCTGCCCAAAGCGAAGGTCTCAGTGCTACGGACTGACAGCAGCACCGTTGTGGATTCCGCACAAATGTTTGTTTTCTACGGAAGCGGTATGAAGATTGTTAGGGCTCAGTTCGGAGCCGATGTCAACGCTGCAGAGCGGGAATACCTCCTCCGCGTCTGCATGGACGGTTACGACGACTTGTGGAAGCGGGTGTCCATTCCACGTCCTTTGCAGGATGATGTGGATGTACCGACGCTGAAGATGCGCCGCAGTACAGCCAAGACTTTGCATGAGGTGACCGTCTCGGCCACAAAAATCAAGATGTTCTACCGCGGAGACACACTCATCTATGATGCTACAGCCTTCAAGATGCCCGAAGGTTCCATGCTCGACGACCTCATCCGCCAGTTGCCGGGTGTTACGTTGAATGCCGACGGCGAAATTTTCGTCAACGGGCGCAAGGTGGATGAGCTGCTGCTGGGCTCGCGTACCTTCTTTGGCGGCAACAAGCGTGTGCTGATGGAAAACCTCCCCTACTACACCGTCAAGCACCTGAAGGTCTATGAGAAACAGACGGACATGAGCGAGGCGCTGGGCTACGACGTCGAACCGCGCAAGTACGTCATGGACGTCAACCTGAAAGAAGAGTACAAGCGCGGCTATATCGGCAATGTGGAGGCGGCGGGAGGAACAGACGAGCGGTGGTTGGGGCGCGCCTTCCTCCTTGGCTTCACAGACCGCCTGCGCTTTACGCTCTTGGGCAATTTAAACAACGTCAATGAGGGGCGCCACATCGGACAGTCCGACCAATGGAGTCCTGCCCGACAGCCGCGTTCGTTAACCACGACGCGCAGTGTGGCTGCGGAAATCGACTACTCCTCCAAGGGTGACAAACTAAGGGAAACATTCCGCGCAGAATACACCTCAACGACGGACAAACAGGCCATGACGCAGCGCCAAGAGCAGTTTCTCGCCGGCAGCACACCCATGTCGCTCACCGAATCGTTCAGCCGTCAGAGCAACGGGCGGCTGAGAATCTTCAACGCCTTTCAGCTGAAGAAGCCGACATGGATATACGCTACGGCAAGCATCGTCTCTACCCGCCGCGATGGCACGACAAGTTCGTCCTTCGAGCAGTGGGACGACACGCTGACGGCCACCCTCCGCTCCGTCGGTCTGAGCCGCGGCTCGTCCTGGAACGGACATGCTGACGTGCAGGGTGCCGTCAATGTCGGCAAGAAGGGACGCCTGACATTCTTCGTCATGGGCGACCACAGCAAGGACGATGTCGAACAGGCCACGCGGTATGAACAGGGCATTACCCCCTCCACGTCGCGAAGGGAGGACGTCAGCTATAACACGAACGACATATCGAACCGCTCCACCTCTGTCATGGCAAACGTCAACTACAACCTCGAACTGGCCGAAGACCTACACCTGATGGCCGGTGACGGCGTGACCTATATGTCGGTGCGACGCCACGACTACCTCTACCACCCCGACACACTCCTGCTCTCCTCACAAATCGACGCACTGGCTGCCATCACCGACCCGCACAACTCCTACGACAGCCATTTCCGCTCCATCGACCACAGACCCGGCATTACCTTATATAAAGAGGCCCGTGTCCGTGTCCGTGAATACGGATACAAGTTACTCTACCAGAAGTTCAGTTTCGGCCTCGGCCTGCCCATCCGCCACGAGAGGCTCCACTACCGCCGCGGCATGCTCGACACGCTGGCCGTGCAACGCACCCTCTTCCTCAATCCTACTTTCAGTTTCCGCCATGTGACTTCCGACAGCCGTCACGACATCCGCCTGAATGTCGAACACAGGCGCTCTGCCCCCGAGCTGACTGACCGCATCACCTTCCGCGACGATAGTCAGCCCCTCATCGTGAAGCTCGGCAATCCCGACCTCAAGCCCACGATGCTCACGACGTTCAGCCTTCAATACTACGACCAAAACGCACCGAACCAAGGGCAATACAACCTCTCCGCCTCCTTCGACTATCACCACCGTGACGTGGCGCAGTCCCTCACTTACGATCCGGCGACAGGCGTCCGTACCTACAAGCCCATGAACGTCAGCGGAGCCTATGTGGCACGGGCCGACTTCGGTACCGACCACAACATTGGCGAGAAGCGCTACTGGTCGTGGCACGTCGATGCCGGAGCCGACTGGAACCACTCAAAGGATCATGCCATGATGGAGGGCGAGACAGAGAGCAGCGAGAATGTCGTGAATACGCTCACGCTCAACAACAGGGCTCACATCCGCTTCAACCGGAAAACGGTAAATGTCCGGGTCCTGGGCAACGTCAACTGGCGACACAGTGAGGGACGGATGCGCGACTTCTCCACCCTCAACGCCCTCGACTTCCAGTACGGCTTCGAAGCCCGATACACCACGCCCGCCCTATCCGGCACGAAGGTTGGAGGCCTCACTCTTGCCGCAGATGCAACGATGTATAGCCGTCGCGGCTACGGCAGCGCGCTCATGAACACCAACGACTTCGTGCTAAACGCCTCCCTCAGTCAGCCTTTTATGAATGGTAAGCTTATCTTCCGCCTCGAAGCATTCGACCTCCGTCACCAACTCTCTGCCACCGACTATATTGTCAACGCCCAGGGCCGCGCCGAAACTTACTACCGGTCCCTCCCGCACTACCTCATGCTCCATGCTGTCTGGCACTTCAACAAGAATCCAAGGAAGGAATGAGTATTTAATAAGCTTTAAGTAGATGAACACAAAAAGTTTTATATATTAAGGAAACGAATTATAATAATTGGAATAATTACTCCACGAATGAATACTATTGTTGGATTTCATCCTTC
>JAFPVW010000114.1 GCA_017395215.1 Prevotella sp.
CTGCGGATGTCGTTCACCGACGTGGCGAGCGACTGCTGCATACGAATAAAACTGTTCTGCAGCCGGCCGATGCTGTCCTGTCGCGGACTCTCGGGGAGCTCGGTGTCGAAATGGCCCTCGGCGATGCGCTGCGCCTCGGTGTCCAGCTGTTCCAGCGGCTGGATGGCGCGGCGCACAATCTGGTAGCAGACGACGAGCAGCAGCAGCAGTCCGATGCCGATGACGGTCCAGACGATGGCCAGCACGCGGTAATAGCGGGCGAAGACATCGCTCTCAGGGCAGACGATGGCAATGCTCCAGCCGGTACGCTCCAACGGTCGGTAGAAGATGAAGGCGTCGCGGCCGTCGACTATTGTTTCTACCATGCCGCTGCGCCCGGCAAGCATCGACCGTCCCAGTGCCTCGATGTCGCTTCGGGCTTCGGGGGCTGGGTCGCTGAAGATGGTCTCGCGGAAGAGCTTCGCCGTGTCGGGGTGGACCAAATAGGTACCGTCGCGACCAATCATGATGGCCGAGGAGTTCGGGTACGGCTGCAGGGCGCTGACCGAGGCAGAGAGCCACTTCAGCGTGAGGCTGGCGGTGATGGACCCGATGTAGCGACCCTCGGCGTCGCGCATCGGACAACAGTAAGAGGTCATGATGTCGGGCGAGGATAGTGTGCCCTCGTTATAGTCGTCGAAGGCATCAGTCCAGCAGCTGGTGCCGAGCGAGCGTGGCGTCTTGTACCATACGGCGTCGAAGTACTCGAACGGCCCCTCCCTGACGGTGGTGATGCTGTCGGGGCCGCGCAGCGAGTAGGCGGAGAAGTAGCGTCCCATCTCGGGGAAGAAGTTCGGCTCCATCGAGATGGCGAGGCCCGTGAGGAAGTCGTAATCCTCGATGCCACGGCGCGTGTAGGCCAGCAGCGAGTCGGGCTCGAGATGGCTGGGCACGGTGCGGGCCATGAAGTTGGTGACGAGCTCCGTCTCGTCCATGATGCCGGTAATGCGCTCGGCCGTATTGTCGAGCAGCTGCGAGGCGTGGTCGATGGCGGCGCGCTGGATGAAATGCCTGCAGCGCTCGAACAGGACGTCGGACAGCAGCATGAAGGCGACGGCGATGATGAGCGTGATGATCAGGCCGAGGCGCAGCGAGAGGTGCTGGCGGATATAGCGCAGTGGTCGTTTCATAGGGCGGTCTCCTTCATAAGTTTGTCCAACAGCTGCGTGATGGTTTCCGAGTCCTTGATAATAACGGCCTGCCGCTGTGCCATCTCCTCGCGCGTCATCGTGGCTGCGTCACGGCAGATGGTCTCGGCCTCCTGGCAGAGCCGCTCCACCGGCCGCGCCATCTGCGCCGTCATGTCGCGCACGAAAACGGCCTTCTTCTCCTCATACGCCTGCACCTCGGCGTAGGCAGCCTTCAGGTCGGCGTTCTGCTGACTGAGCTTCACCTGCTTCTGCTGCATCTCCGTCATGTAGGTCTTCAGCGCCTGCTGCATTTTTTTCAGGCTCGACTGCAGGCGGCCCGCCTCATGCTCGTGGTGTGCATCGGGTATCGGTGTGTCGAGGTTGCCGCCGGCGATGCTCTGTGCGGAGTCGGCCAGCCAGTGCAGCGGACGCAGGTGCCGGCCAACGACGACGTAGAGCACGATCAACAGGATGACCACGCCGGCCACGCCCCTGAGCAGCAGGAATCCCTGCATGCGCGAGTAGCGGCCGTAGACATCCTCAGCCGGACAGACCGCCGTGAGTACGAACGGCCTGTCGCCGAGGGGCTGGGTGAAGATGAACATCTCACGGTCGTCGTGCACCAGCTTCCGGTAGCCGCTCTGCTCGCCGGCGATGAATATTCCGAGCTGACTGCTGTCGCGGCGGGTGACGTAGAGCTCGGCATTGGGCAGCGTCTGACGCAGCTTGGACAGACAGCCGTTCTGTTCTATCAGCCGGTCGATGGCCGCGCGGTTCACCCTCACTTGTCCACCTTCCAAACGCGCCGACATCTCGTTCTGGCGCAGCGTGTTGTCTATCCTGAGGGCCATCGTCTCCATGGCCTGCAAAGTCGTGTCCACCGTTTCGTCGAAGATGACGTCCTGCGAGAACAGCGCCAGCAAACCGACGACCACCACGGTGATTACCGTCACAAAACCCGCCACCCAGAGCGTCAGCTGGGTGGTGAACGACGTCCGAATCTTCTGTATGATACTCGTCATACACTTCTTTTTGCAGACTTACACTTCTTTTTAAATCTTGGGAATTCCTATGTCTTATTTGAAAAGCATCGGCGCCAGCTCCTTCAGACTGCGGCGCCAGGTGAGGAACTCGTGGCCGGTGTTGGGCGAGACGTAACCCACGGCCTTCTGACCTGCGGCGGTGAGAGCCTTGACGCTCTCGTCGATGCCGCCAGGATTCTCGCGCGAGCCGCAGCTCTCGAAGATGAGCTTGGGCTTGGGCACGCTCTTGTCGTCCAGTTTCAGGTCGGCAGGCATATAGGTACCGCCGCTGAGCAGGCCATAATAACTGAAGACTGAGGGACGGGCGAGGGTGATAGCCTTCGTCTCCATGCCGCCCATCGACAGGCCGGCCATAGCACGGTTCTCACGGTTGGCGATGGTGTTGAAGTTCGCGTCGATGTAGGGCACGAGTTCATCGACGAGCACCTTCTCGAAGGCTTTTGCGATGGTGCTGCGATCACGACCTGGGCCGCGACGTGCCTCGTTTGTCATGCCGTAGGTCATGACGATGATGAACGGCGTGACCTTGCCATCGGCTATAAGGTTGTCCATGATGAGGTTGGCGTGGCCCTGGCTGCTCCAGGCCGTCTCGTCCTCGCCCCAGCCGTGCTGCAGATAGAGCACGGGATATTTCTTCTTGTTCTTGCCGTAGGTGGGCGGTGTATAGACGAAGGCGCGGCGCACCTGCTTCGTGCTCTCGCTCCAGAACAGCACCTGCTGTACGTTGCCGTGGGGCACGTTCTTCATCGCGTAGAAGTCCTGGTCGTGGGCGGGAATCTCGATGCCGCTCTCCCAGCGCGTCGAACCGTAGTAGTTCAGCGTGCCGGGATCGTTGACGGTACCGCCATCGACGGTCAGGTGGTAGTAGTGGAAGCCCTCGTCGAGCGGGCCTTCGGTCTGGCCTGTGAACGAGCCGTCATAGGCTTTCTTCAACTTTGTGCCGCCACGTCCGCCGAGGCCGAGGCTGACGGTGACTTCGTCGGCATGGGGAATATCTACACGGAAGCGAGCGTAGCCCTGAGAGTTGACCATCGGGAATTCCTGGCCTGGCTGGTTTTTCGGTGATGGAACGAAGTCCTCCTTCACGCCTTCGAGCTCGGGGAATGCTAACTCGGGCTTGAACGGAGCGCGCTGCTGGGCCTGCTGACCCTGACGACCTTGGTTCGGACGGCGCGGCGGACGGTTGGGCATCTGCCACAGCGGAGCCTTCATGTCGCGGATATACTCGTAGGCCATCTTAGGCTTGTAGTCTACGTCGAAGGGCAGCGGGTAGTTGTTCTGTCCGAGCCACGAGTCTCGGTCGCTAAGGTTCCAGAAGGTCACGCAGTCGATGACATCCTTGTGCTTGCGAAACACGCGGAACACGCGGGCGTATTGGTCGGCCAGAAATTGTTTCAGCGAGTCGGTAACGGCAGCACCGTCGCGACTGAAGGCCAGCTGACCGCCCATCTCCTGGTTGGCGCGTATGTCGAGTTCGGTGATGTGGATGTGACTGACCACCTGCTTGTAGAGCGAGAGTGCCTTATCGACATCCTCCTCCTTCGGGCCGTAAATGTTGTAGTGACCCTGCATGCCGATACCGTGGATGGGCACACCGGCATCCTTCATTTTTTTCACCATGTTGTATATACGCTGGCTTTTCACGGGGTCGCACTCGTTGTAGTCGTTGTAGAAGAGAAGGGCTTTGGGGTCAGCAGCGTGGGCATACTCGAAAGCCTTGGCAATGAACTCGTCGCCACAGAGCTTGTACATTACCGACTGGCGGTAGGGATCCGTAGCGTTGGCATCGTCGGTCATCGCCTCGTTCACCACGTCCCAGGCATATACCACATCCTTGTAGCGGTTCACCACGGCCTCGATATGGTTCTTCATGCGCTGGTAGAATACTTCTTTCGTGGGGTTGTCGTCGGTCATCCAGCGGCCAATCTGCGAGTGCCACATCAGACAGTGACCACGTAGCTTGATGCCATTCTGGCGGGCAAAGTTGGCAACGCGGTCGGCGCCCTCCCAGTTGAATTGTCCCTGCCTCGGCTCCGTCGGCTCGGGCTTCATGTCATTCTCGGCAGTCATGCTGCTGAACTCCCGCTTGATCAGAGCCTGCTGCTCTGCGTTGGTCACATTGCGCTGGTTCACGGCCACGCCAATCAGGAAGTAGTCCTTGTAGGCGTCCTTCAGTCCCTGCGCAAACGTTGCTGCACACACGGTGAGCAGCACGGTCAAAACACTAATTCTTCTCTTTTTCATCTTCGTGTTGGTTTTAGGATTTCACAAAACTTATTAAAACCTACGGCAAATATAGTAATAATTCGCGGATTTTGCTTACTTTTGCCTTTAGATTTAAGAATAATTGTGAAACGATTTAATAGCTAGACTTATGGAAGGATTGAAGATTCTCATGATTGGGGGCACCGGCACGATCAGCAGTGCCATCACCCGACAGTTGGCGGAGAGCGGACACGAGCTGTGGCTGCTGAACCGAGGCACGCGCAAGCAAGAGGTGCCAGGAAGTGTGAAACAGGTGATTGCCGACATCGACGACACGGACAGCGTGCTCGCCGGTCTGGGCGACACGCAGTTCGATGCCGTCTGCGAGTTCATCGGCTTCGTGTCGGAGCAGGTGGAGCGCGACATCCGGCTGTTCCGCGGTCGCACGCGACAGTACGTCTATATCTCGTCGGCTTCAGCGTATGCAAAACCGGTGCGTAGTCCGTATATCACCGAGGGAACGGCGCTGGCAAATCCCCACTGGCAATATTCGCGCAACAAGATTGCCTGCGAGGAACTGCTGATGCAGGAGTATCGCGACAACGGATTCCCCGTGACCATCGTGCGCCCCTCGCACACCTACTGCGAGCGCAGCGTGCCCGTGAGCATCCACGGGCCGAAAGGTAGCTGGCCGGTGCTGAAACGTATGCTGGAGGGCAAGCCCGTGCTGGTGCATGGCGATGGCTCTTCGCTGTGGACGCTGACGTGGAACGAGGACTTCGCGCGCGGCTTCATCGGACTGCTGGGCAATCCGAAAGCTATCGGCGAAGCGTTCCAGAT
Source organism: Prevotella sp. (assembly GCA_017395215.1). Classification (GTDB taxonomy): domain Bacteria; phylum Bacteroidota; class Bacteroidia; order Bacteroidales; family Bacteroidaceae; genus Prevotella. The sequence goes on from JAFPVW010000114.1 coordinate 5,258, forward strand.
TATGAGCGACGAGCAGCTGACGTGGAATCAAATCTATGAGTGTGTCGGCCAGGCATTGAACGTCACCCCAAAGCTCTATCATGTCGCCTCCGACTTCCTGGCTGCAGTCTGCCCTGCAGATTACGACCTGGAAGGCAACCTCATCGGCGACAAGGCGGCAACGGTCATCTTCGACTGCACGAAGCTGAAGCGTGCTGTTCCCGGATTCCAGGCCACGACCCGCTTCGACATGGGCGTTTGCCGTTGTGTCGATTACATCCTCGCCCATCCCGAGCTGCAAGTGGACGACCCCGAGTTCGACCAGTGGTGCGACAAGGTCATCGAGGCACAAGAGCAGGCTAAGAAAATGATATGAACTATCAGATAATGAATTATAAAAGCTATTCCCTCATCCTCGCTCTTCTGCTTTGCACGTCTATTGTACGGGCGCAGTACAATCAAGTGAACGACATCCCGTATCGCGACGCGGCGAAGGGCTATGCCCAGGAGCGCTGTAAGCTCGACGTCTATTATCCGACGAACGCCGAGGACGCGCCTGTGGTCGTCTGGTTCCACGGCGGCGGCATCGAGGGCGGTGAGAAGCACATCGACCCGCAGCTGAAAAACAGTGGCCTCGTGGTCGTGGCGGCGAACTATCGCCTCCTGCCAAAGGCTCCCATTGACAATATCCTCGATGACGCCGCAGCAGCTGTGGCATGGACGTACAAGAACATCGCAAAGTACAATGGCAGCCCTCGCAAGATATTCGTGGCCGGACACTCCGCCGGCGGCTATCTGCTCGACATCATCGGACTGGACAAGCGCTGGCTGGCAAAGTACGGCGTTGATGCAGACTCACTCGCGGCCCTCGTGCCGTTCAGCGGCCAGTGTGTTACACATTATAATATACGTAAGCAGCAGGGCATCGGACCTTTGCAGGCCACCATCGACCAGTACGCCCCGCTCACCTACGTCCGTCCCGACGCCCCGCCCTTCGTCATCATCTCCGGCGACCGTGAACTGGAACTCTACGGGCGCTACGAGGAGCAGGCCTATTTCTGGCGCATGCTGAAACTCGTCGGCCACAAGGACGTGACGCTCTACGAGATGCAGGGCTACGACCACGGCACCGTGCCGCAGCCCGCCTACAAGATTCTGAAGGATCACATCCGCAGGATTACCGCTAAGATGACCTCCGCCTTGCCAGCACCGACCGTCAAGACCGAAAGACAGGCAGAGTATCGCTTCGCCTGGCAGAAAGAATATGTCAGACGCGACGCTCGCATCGATGATGGTATCCTCCATTTAGGAACGAGCAGCGGCTACTACGATCTCACGGCTGAGACTGGCGCGATTATCAGTCAGCTCAGCGACTTTACGGTATCCATCCGTTACAAGGTCAGTTCCGAGAACGAACTCGACGGCTACGGCCACTTCCTCTTTGCCTTCTCCGCATTAGCCGAGAACAGTGCCCACGAAGGCCCCTATATGGCCATGCGTCTGAACGAACAACGCTTCGAGACCTCCACCGGTGGCTATGAGCACGAGGAAATCATCATGACTGGCGACAAACCCCGTCGCGACGTTTGGCATCATGCCCTCTATCGCCAGCAGAACCACAACGGCGAACTCTTCATCGATGGCAAGCTCATCGGGCGCAACGACCGCATGCCCATCCTTGCCGAAATCTTCAAGGATGCTCCCGCTAATTGCTGGATAGGCCGTGCCCCCTTCCGCGGTGACAAATACCTTACGCAGACTGACGTCGCCGACTTCCGCATCTACACCTATGCCGTCAGCGATAAGGACATGCGTCAATTGATGAAGCAAGCAAAATAGCTATGGAAGATATGGAATATTTCAAAGATAAAGTTGCCGTCGTGACGGGTGGGGCACAGGGCATTGGCCGTTGCATTTCTGAGGAGTTTCGGAAGGCTGGTGCCCATGTTTGTGTCATCGACAAGCAGACAGGAAATCACTTTGTTGGCGATATATCGGACAAGCAGGTGCTGGAGCGGTTTGCCCAGGAGGTCATCGGAAAGTATGGTCATGTGGACTACCTTATCAACAATGCCCTGCCGCTGATGAAGGGTATCGACGAATGCAGCTATGAGGAGTTTCAGTATGCCATGAGCGTAGGAGTCACCGCTCCATTCTACCTTGCCAAGCTCTTCGCTCCGCATTTCGAAGAAGGAGCAGCCATCGTCAACATATCATCCTCGCGCGACCGCATGAGCCAACCCCAGACGGAGAGTTATACAGCCGCCAAGGGAGGCATCGCAGCACTGACGCATGCACTCGCCCTCAGCCTTGCCGGACGTGTCCGCGTCAACTCTATCTCCCCTGGTTGGATAGACACTGCCTATACCGTCTATGAAGGCCCCGATGCCACA
>JAFPVW010000115.1 GCA_017395215.1 Prevotella sp.
AACTATGAGAGCAGTCGTACAACGAGTCAGTCACGCCAGCGTCACCATCGACGGAGCAGTGAAAAGCCATATCCAGCAGGGTTTCCTCATCCTGTTGGGCATATGCGACGAGGACACGATGGAGGACGTAGAATGGCTGGTGAAGAAGATAGCCAACCTGCGCGTGTTCGACGATGAAGCGGGTGTAATGAACCGCTCCATCCTCGATGTCGAAGGCGAGGCATTAGTGGTAAGCCAGTTCACGCTCTATGCGAGCTACAAGAAAGGCAACCGGCCCTCGTGGTTCCGTGCTGGCAGCCACGAGCATTCTATCCCCCTCTACGAGGCCTTCTGCACACAGTTGTCAGAAGCTATTGGCAAGGCCGTCGGCACAGGCGAATTCGGAGCCGACATGAAGGTCGAACTGCTGAACGACGGTCCCGTCACCATCTGCATGGACACCAAAAACAAGGAGTGATATGATGCCAAAAATCATCAACATATTAGAGACTGTCGGTGCCCTTCTGATTGTGGCTGCCTTTACACTCTGGCGCGGTGAGTGGTGGCAGCTTTCTAACAAACTGTGGTGGGCTGCCTTACTCATTATAACACCAGTCATCATCTGGAAGAACCGCTCAAAACCGGCTTCCGAAAAGGTGCTTGTGGCCGTTTTGTTCTGCTGCCTTCTTGTAATCAGCAGCTGGTGGTTCGGCAAGAAAGACATCAACGTGAAGATTCCATTTTTACCCAAAAAAACAATCAACAGATGAAAAAATACCTCAGAGAAATCCAGATTTCAGGTATCATTCTGATGCTCATCGGCTGCATTATGGTGCGCTTCTTTGCCATTCAGTCGGGAGTAATTGCCTGCGGCATCGGTATTGCACTATGGCTGCTGGTAGTCATTTTCAAAGCCTTCCACTGGCAGGAATACGAACGCGACAACAAGCAGAATATCGTGATGATACTGCTTATCATCGCACTGTTACTAATCATAATGTTCTCATGGCGATGACGATACGAGAGGCACAAGAAGCTGTTGACAGCTGGATTCGGGAGTACGGCGTACGTTACTTCTCTGAGCTCACTAACATGGCCATTTTGACCGAGGAAGTGGGCGAGTTAGCACGCGTAATTGCCCGTAAATACGGCGACCAGAGCTTCAAGCAGGGCGAGCGTGAGAACCTTGGCGAAGAGATGGCCGACGTGCTGTGGGTACTCATCTGCCTGGCTAATCAGACGGGCGTCGACCTGACCGAAGAGCTGCTAAAATCGATAGAAAAGAAGACCCGCCGCGACGCTCTGCGGCATATTGAAAACCCAAAACTTAAAGCATAAAAAACTATGGCAGAAAAAACAATCTATGAAGAGGCTCTGTCGAAGTACAACCTCGAAATCAGCGACCAGGAAGTACAGGAGGCCGTGAAGAAAATCATAGCCGAGAAAGTACACGAGAACGACACGCCCGAAGTAAAGCGGTTCCTGATGGGCAGCGTCGAGCTGACAACCCTGAAGACCACCGACTCGGACGAGAGCGTGCTGGCCTTTACTGAGAAGGTGAACCAGTTTGAGGAGGCCTACCCTACCCTACCCCATGTAGCAACCATCTGCGTCTATCCGCGCTTTGCCAAGATCGTCAGCGAAACCCTTGAGGTCGATGGCGTTGAAATAGCTTGCGTCAGCGGCAGTTTCCCGTCGTCTCAGGCACTGATTGAGGTGAAGACGATAGAGACAGCCCTGGCCGTAAAAGACGGCGCTACAGAGATTGATATGGTGCTCTCAGTGGGTGCCTTCCTCAGCGGCGACTACGAGACCGTCTGCGACGAAATCCAGCAGATGAAGGAGGCTTGCGGCGACAAGAAGATGAAGGTTATCCTTGAAACGGGCTGTTTAGGCACGGCTGCCAACATCAAGACGGCCTCAATTCTGGCCATGTACAGCGGTGCCGACTACATCAAGACATCGACCGGCAAGGAGAAAATCAGCGCTACGCCTGAGGCTGCCTACGTCATGTGCCAGGCTATCAAGGAATACTACGAGGAAACGGGCATACAGATTGGTTTTAAGCCCGCTGGAGGCCTTAACAGCGTGATGGACGCACTCATCTACTACACCATCGTCAAAGAGGTGTTAGGCGAGAAATGGCTCACCAACCAGTGGTTCCGCATGGGCACATCGCGCCTGGCTAACCTGCTACTGAGCGAGGTGGTTGGCGAAGAAACGAAGTTTTTCTAATAGTTACGCTGAATGACGTATTCGAGATAGGCTGTCAGGGCTTCCTTGACAGCCTTTTCCTTGACGTATTTATCAATGAAGACGCGGGCTTCGGCAGCTATCTCCTCCATGCGCCGCTCAGCATATTCAATACCGCCCTGCTCCTTGGTGAACTCCACTAACACGGCGATTTCATCGGGATTTACGGTGCCCGCCTTCACCTTACGCGCCAACGTATGCATCGATTCCAGATGCGAGTTGTTCAGGGCATAGATGACGGGCAGCGTCAGCTTGCCTTCAACCATATCGTTGCCGGTCGGCTTGCCGATTTCCTTCGAGTCAAAATAGTCGAAGATATCATCACGAATCTGGAAAATCATGCCGATGTTTTGTCCGAATTTTGCAGCGGCAGCTACCTCCTCGTCAGTAGCGCCTGCCGAGATGGCTCCGATTTTGGCACAGGCCTCAAAAAGTGCAGCCGTCTTATTGTTAATTATCTGATAATAAACGGATTCTGAAATCTCCTGATTCTGAATGTTCGACAGCTGGAGTATCTCACCAGCAGCCAACGTCCGGCCGAGCTCAGCCAGCAATTGTATGATTTTCTGATTATCAGTCAGCGACACGCGTAACAAGGCCGTCGACAGAATGTAATCACCCACCAGCACAGCCACCTTATTATCATACGAGGCATTCACCGATGCCTGGCCGCGACGCTCCTTGCTCTCGTCGACCACATCGTCGTGAACGAGCGAGGCCGTATGCAGCAGTTCGAGACCAACGGCAGCATTCTGCGTAACTTCAGACACCGTTCCGAAGTTCTTGGCTGCCAGCAATATCAGCATCGGGCGCATACGCTTGCCACCACGCTGACGGATATGTGAAAGGGCCGAACCCAGAAGGCCGTCAGTATGGGTAAGCGACTCATTAAACAAGTCGATAAACAGGCTCAAATCCTGCGCTATTGGCTGCTTGATAAGTGATAAATAATCCATCTTTGTTGAATTTTGATACAAAATTAGCTAAAATCTTTCGATTATCAGAATTTTTTTAGTAATTTTACGCGAAAATTCTCACTTGTTATGGATAAAATATTCCTTTTAGACGCTTACGCGCTCATTTACCGGTCGTATTACGCCTTCATCAAGAACCCGCGAATCAACTCCAAGGGTCAGAATACCAGTGCCATCATCGGCTTCTGCAACACGCTGAACGAGGTGCTGCAGAAGGAACAGCCCACGCACATCGGCGTGGCTTTCGACCCTCACGGACCAACATTCCGCAGCGAGGCCTTCCCGGCCTACAAGGCACAGCGCGACGCTACGCCAGAGGACATTCACGCGGCTGTTCCTATTATAAAAAACATACTGAGAGCCTACCGCATTCCCGTGCTGCAGGTCGATGGCTACGAGGCTGACGATGTCATCGGAACGCTTGCCAAAAAGGCTGATTCCATCGGCGTGAAGTGCTATATGCTAACCCCCGACAAGGACTACGGGCAGCTGGTTACGGAGCATGCCAACATCTACCGTCCGCGTCACGGCGGCGGCTACGAGGTGATGGGTCCGCAAGAGGTCTGTCAGAAATATGGTATCTCCTACCCTACCCAGGTCATCGACCTGCTGGCGCTGATGGGCGACTCTGCCGACAACTTCCCGGGCTGCCCCGGTGTCGGTGAAAAGACTGCCGCCAAACTCATCGCCGACTTCGGCTCCGTCGAACAACTGCTGAGTCGCACGGCAGAGATCAAAGGTAAACTGCGCGAGAAAATCGAGGAGCACGTTGACGATATCAAGATGTCGTACTTCCTGGCAACCATCAAGACCGATGTTCCCATCGAACTCAACATGGACGAACTCCGACTCGTGGAACCTGACGAACAAGAACTGGGCAAAATCTTCACCGAACTGGAGTTCAAGCAGCTCGCAGACAAGATTCTTAAAAAACCACAAAAACCGCAAACGCCCGTTAACGGACAACTCGATTTGTTTGCAGAATTTCCCGCCGACGGTGCGAATTTGAGCGAAAATTCGAGTTTTGAGACGCTAAAAACCACTCCTCACAACTATAAACTGGTTGAAAATGAGGAAGAAATGCTGAAACTTCGTGATTATTTCTTGACAAACGAAATTCTCAGTTTAGACACGGAAACCACTTCAACCTCAGCCATCGATGCCGAATTGGTGGGTTTGAGCTTCGCCGTACGCGAATTTGAGGCGTTTTATGTCCCCGTGCCAGCCGAACGTGAAGAAGCCTTAAAAATAGTCAATATTTTCAAACCACTCTACGAAGACCCCAAAATCTTGAAGGTCGGACAGAACTTGAAGTACGATTTAGAAGTTTTAAGAAATTATAACGTTCAGTTACAAGGCCCGATGTGGGACACCATGATTGCCCACTACCTCATCCAGCCCGAGCTTCGTCACAACATGGACTACATGGCTGAGATATACCTTAACTATAAGACCATACACATTGATGAGCTCATTGGTCCGAAGGGAAAGAACCAGCGCTCGATGCGCGACCTCTCCCCTACCCTCGTCTACGAATATGCCGCCGAAGATGCTGACATCACCCTGCGGCTGAAAAACAAGCTGGAGCCCGAACTGAAGAAGTTTGAGTGCGAGAAATTATTCTACGATATTGAGATGCCGCTCATGCCCGTGCTCGCCGAAATGGAGATGAACGGCGTGTGCTTAGACGTTGATTCGCTGAAGGAAACGTCAACAATTTTGACTAACCGAATGAACGAATTAGAGGGGCGTATCTACGAGTTGGCTGGCCAACAGTTCAACATTGCCTCGCCGAAGCAAGTGGGTGAAATTCTGTTCGACAAACTCAAAATCGTTGAAAAGGCCAAGAAGACCAAGACGGGGCAGTACGTCACCTCGGAAGAAGTGCTACAGCAACTGCGCAACAAGCATGAAATCGTGTCTGACATATTGGAACACAGAGGATTGAAGAAACTCATCGGCACGTATATCGATGCCCTGCCCAAGCTGATAAACCCGCGTACCGGACATATTCATACATCGTTTAACCAGACGGTGACAGCCACGGGAAGACTCTCGTCGAGCGACCCCAATCTGCAGAATATTCCCATTCGGGGCGAAGACGGAAAGGAGATTCGCAAGGCGTTTGTTCCTGAGCCTGGTTGTCTGTTTTTTTCAGCCGACTACAGTCAGATTGAACTGCGCGTGATGGCTCACCTATCGAACGATCCTCAGATGATTGCCGTCTTCCGTGAAGGTAAGGACCTGCACGCTGCCACCGCCGCCAATATCTACAAGAAACCTATTGAAGAAGTAACGCGCGACGAGCGTACGAAGTCAAAGCGAGCCAACTTCGGCATCATCTACGGCATCACCGTCTTCGGCCTCGCTGAGCGCTTAGACATCAGCCGCGATGAAGCCAAGCAGCTCATCGACGGCTATTTTGCCACATTCCCCGACGTTCACGACTATATGGAGCAGGCCAAGCAGACGGCTCGCCAGCGAGGTTATGTCACTACCCTATTCGGCCGTCGCCGCTATCTGCCCGACATCAACTCGGCCAACGCCACCGTGCGGGGCTTTGCTGAGCGTAACGCCATCAATGCGCCCATTCAGGGCACCGCCGCCGACATCATCAAGGTGGCGATGATTCGCATCCACCAGCGCTTCAAGGCCGAGGGAATCCGCAGCAAGATGATTCTCCAGGTACACGACGAACTCAACTTCAGCGTTTACCCGGAGGAGAAGGGTAGGGTAGAGGCCATCGTTCTCGAAGAGATGCAGCGTGCCTTCCCCCTTAACGTCCCCCTCGTGGCCGACTCCGGTTTCGGCGACAACTGGCTGGAGGCGCACTAATTTTCCAGCCTTTTCCTTTGTGGTTTCAGAAATAATCATTATCTTTGCCAGCAGAAAAAGAAGAATGCTTATGTTGGACAGGACACAGACAATAGAAAAACTGAAAACTACCCGCCAGTACCTCAGCGAGCACTACGGCGTCAGTTCGATGCTACTCTTTGGCTCCGTTGCAAGAAATGAGCAGAAAGAGGGTAGCGACGTTGACGTGTGCGTGGAGATGGTGCCCAACCTCTTCAACCGAGCTGGCGTGAAAATCCATTTACAGGAGGTACTTGGATGCGATGTTGACGTGGTACGTATGCGGGAAAACATGAACCCTTTGTTTAAACAGCAAATCTTGAAATATGGAATTAGAGTCTACTGAGAAACTTCAGATGGTCTATGAGACCCTGAAAAATATTGAGACGGCCATCACTCGGTTGCAGGAGCGGACAGTGCAGATTCATACTGTTGACGATTTCCTCCTTTCACCCTTTGGTATGGAGAAACTCGATGCGGCCTGCATGGTAATCATTGCTTTGGGCGAAGCAGTGAAAACACTCGACAAACTCACCAACAAAGAGCTGCTTCCCACTTATCCCTCTATAGATTGGAAAAAAGTCATGGGAGCAAGGGACATCATGGCCCATCATTACTTCGAGGTTGATGCAGATGAGGTGTTCAGCATAGTAAAGAACGACCTGGAACCACTAAAGAAAGCCATAAACTTTTTTAAGGGGCAACTATTCCCAGAGGCGCACTAACCCATCACGATGCCAGTGAAGATGCGCCCGGAATTTATGCTGAGACGGCGGGCGGAGAAATAGAGGTCGGGATGCTGGTAGGTGCAGATGGGGGAGACGCTGATTTGGGCTTCGGGAATGCCGGTGGCGAGGAGTTGCTGACGATTGCACTCGGGGAGGTCGATGTGCCATTTCTCACCATAGCGGCGGCTGATGGTTTCCATAGCGAAACCTGCGGCGGTAAAGGCGTCGTAGACCTCGTCGCCCACCTCAAAACTCTCAACGTGAATGCCTGGGCCTATCTGGGCAATCATGTCGGCAGGACGGGAGCCGTAAACGACGGTCATCTGTGCTACAGCCTTTTCAGCGATGCGCTTCACGGTGCCCCGCCAACCAGCGTGAATAGCGCTGACAACTTGATGCGCTTTGTCGTAGAGCAGTACGGGGATGCAATCGGCCGTAGAGACACCAATGCAGATGCCCGAAACATTGGTTATCAGCGCGTCAACACCCTCAAGTTGAGACTCCCGCGAGGTCTCGTCAACAGCCACAATCTTCGTCTCATGAACCTGATGCGGCATCAGCAGGCGTTTGTCGTCAATCCCCAACACGCCACAGAGAAGTGTACGGTTCCTGCTGATGGCCTCCTCGCAGTCACCACAATAGCGGTTGATGTTGAACTCGCCGTAACTGTCCTTACTGAAGCCGCCTCGCCGCGTCGTGCTGAACGCCGTCACACCCTCGCCGAACTCATAGAAATGTAGTACTGGTAGCATCACTGCTGCAAAAGTACGCAAAAAAAGCGACACCTCCAAAAGAAATGCCGCTTTTTCGCCTTTTTGAGGGAATCTTGTTGTTGACGTAGAATAAGGTTGCCTTTTACTTCGCCGTCAGGTCGTCAATGATGATGACAATGTCGAGGATGTTGAAAACGCCGTCGCCGTTCTGGTCGGCGGCCACAGGGTTGAAACCGTCGGGAGCCTGCCCGGCGACATAGTCGGCGGCAGGTGCCACCGGGACCTCACCCTCGGCGACGATGGCATTGAAGCCCTTCCAGACGGGCGCATTCCTATAGGCACGCACCGTACCACGGGGCACGACGAGCTTGGCGTTGTCCTGCACCACGTAGCCCAGATTAACGTAATGGGTATCATACAATTCCGGGAACAAAGCACCGTGCTGTCCGGCATCGTCGGTGGCTACCAGTGGCAGTGGCACGGCATTCATACATTGCACAGTGGTAATGTAGGGACTATTAATACTGAAGCCGCTCACGTCCTTGACGTTGGAGCCGATGATAATGGTCTTCAAGTTGGTATAGTCATAACCGTCGTAAATCGAGAAAGAATTAGCCACGTTACGGTCAATATACAGTTCCTCGCCAATATAGCCGTAGTCCCCCATCGTCACGGGTGTCTCGCCGTATGCCAGCGTCACCCGTTTCAGATTCTTGCATCCATCGAAGGCATAACTACAGAGCTTGGTGACATTGGTGGGAACAGTGAACCCAGTCAGACCCGTGCAGTCCTTGAAGGCGTAAGTGCCTATCGTCTCTAACTTCGGCGCGTCGAGGAAGGCTTCCGTCGTTAAGCCAGTGCAGCCCGAAAAGGCCGCCTCCTGAATGACTGTCGCCTTCGGCAGGCTGATGCACCCATCCTCAGCTAACGACGTGCAGCCAACAAAGCAGTTCTTCGGCACCTCCTCCAACATCGGCATACTGACGCTCGTCAGCTTGGTACATTTGGCAAAGCTGTTGACCTGCAGCGCCTTCACCTTCGTCAGCGTCAGCGTCTTCAGATTCGGTATAAAGCTCGTCGAACTTGAAGTGGACTTGAACTGCAGCGAGGTGGCATTACTGCTGGTGACGAACTGGTCATCGTGGCCGATGGGCCGCCCGATGTAGAGCTCCTCAAGCGAGCCGCTGATGAGCCATCCCGGGTTGTTGTAGCGCTGCTCGGGCTTGCTCTCGTCAACGCTGGTGTCAAGTCCCAACTCTATCGGCTCGTCGCCGTCCTCAATGCGGAGCACCCTCGTATTGGTGTTGCTGAAGGCACTCTTCTGGATGGACTTCACCGCGTTGGTAATGACTATCTCGTCGATGGTGGCTTTGTAGAAAGCCTCCGTGCCGATGTCCTCAATGGTGAAGGTAAACGACGGCAGCACACTGCTCTGGAACGCACGCTTGCCAATGGTCTTCAGCTTCGGGGCTATGAGGGTGATGTTCTTGCTGTTGGCGAAGGCATTCTCGGCGACGTGTACCACATTGGGAGCCTTAACGGTCATCTCCGACGCCATATAGCCGAAGAGGCTTTTGGGGATGGTGTCTATCAGCTCGCCCAACTCGAACTCCGTGATGGTGGTGTGCTTTTGGAACAAGATGCCATTGGCGAAATTCGAAGAATTGTTATTGACCAACTTGCGACCGAGATAGACTTTCTCGACAGGGCAGTTATAGAAGATGGATGTAGTAGAGTTAGCAAGGCGAATGGGCGTCTCAGTATCCTCGAAGCGCACGGTTTTCAGATTTGTGCAGCCGCTGAAGACGCTCGACACTATCTGCGTGATGCTTGGGCTGATGCTCACCGCCTCTAACGCCGTGCAGCCTTTGAAGGCATTCATCCCGAGACTATCGACCACACCCCAGTCGTCGATGCCAACCAGCGCCGTGCAGCCACCAAACGCTTCCTTATCTATCTGACTGATGCTTGACCCGCTGAAGTCGAGCCGCTCCAAAGCCGTGCAGTTCTTGAAGGCACCGTTTGGGATGATGGTCATCTGGCCGTCGGCAAAGGTGACGGTCTTGATGTTGGCGTTGCCGGAAAACACGCTTGGTTCCATCGCCGTCACGGGCATACCATTGACTTCGGCGGGTATTTCGTAGCTCTCCTCGGTATATTTGGCAATGCCCACCTTTTGAGTCTTCGTAACGTTGGTAGCCGTCAGTCCCCACTCGTCCAAGTCACCTAAGTATTCGGTCCTCTGGCTCGCCTTGATGAGCTTCATCGTATTGTCTTTCTGCCGCTCGAAGTTCAGGCCGTTGGCGGTGAAATACCTGGTCGTCCAGTCCTTGGCCCATACTCCCGTGGCTGTCGTCAGGAGAATGAGTAAAGATAGAAATGATCGTTTCATTGTCGTTGTTGTTTAAGTTATTGAATAATGTTTTGAATAGATACAAAAATAAAACGTGAGCAATTATCATCGCTTACGTATTCTGAGGTATCGCCAAACACCTTTGCTGCTTAAACGAGTAAAAGCCCACGCCAACGGCGTGAGCATCCGAGACTTTACTCTTGCAGCATTCTTTAATTTGGCGAATTTCAGAATACAAGATTCAAAGCGGACGCTTCAACGTATATATGTCTGAATATCAGTTGCTATTTAACCATTGGCAATACTGTTTAAAGGGTTCAACATTCGTTTGTCGGTTGCAAAAATACGAACTTTCTGTGGATTATGCAAGAATATCGGTCACTTTTTATGAAGAATGAGCTTATCTGATGGGGAATCGGCTCAATATTTGAAAGAAATCGGCTCAAATGCTTGCATATTTGAGCCGATTTCTGTACTTTTGTGAGCTGATTCTATTTTGAGTATGGATAAGAACAATGTTTTAGCCTTTATCAAAGAGCACCCTGGTGTCAGTTCTAAACAGATTGCCGATGCCTTGGCTGGCGAGGCAAGTCTGGCAACCATTAAGCGTGCCATTAGTGAACTGGTTAGCTCATTCTACATCAATGTGGAGGGCAAGGCCAGGGCAACGAGGTATTTCGTCTCGCCACTCTTTGCGCCAGTCGATATGGAGGAGTATTATAGTAAAGAGGTGGATGAACGCCAGGTACAGACGGGCTATAACTTTGACCTGATTCCCTACGTACTGAACGGAGTTAGCCTGTTTACTGAACAGGAAATGGCTGAGTTGAATGCACTACAGAATCAATTTGCCAAGAACTTCGCCTCGCTCCCTGACGAACAGAAACGAAAGGAGATGGAGCGATTGGGCATTGACCTCAGCTGGAAGTCGTCGCAGATAGAAGGCAACACCTATTCGCTGCTCGAAACGGAACGGCTGCTAAAGGAGAAGCTGACTGCCGCAGGAAAAACCAAGGAGGAGGCTATTATGCTGCTAAACCACAAGGACGCACTTGACTTCATCGTGGCCAATCCCGACTATATGGAGCATCTAACCATCTCGCGTATTGAGGATATCCACAGCTTGCTGGTCAAGGAACTGGGCGTTGACCGAAATATCCGTACTCGCCGCGTGGGCATTACTGGTACCAACTATCGACCTATCGACAATGAGTTCCAGATACGTGAGGCTCTCCAGCAGACTTGCGACTTGGTGAACAGCAGGAGCAATGTGTTCGAGAAAGCACTGTTCGTGCTGGTTTTATTGTCGTATATACAAGCATTCAATGATGGCAACAAGCGTATAGCCCGCATCACAAGCAATGCCATCTTGATAGCGAATGGCTACTGCCCAATATCTTTTCGAACGGTTGACAGCATCGACTACAAAAAGGCAATGCTCTTGTTCTATGAGCAGAACAACATATCTGCGTTCAAACAGATTTTCATCGATCAGTTCCGCTTTGCCGTAGAGACATACTTCTAAAAAAACAATAGGTGACACCTCTTACACCTGGCACTTAACCGTCTGATTTTCAGAGTGGTTTTTCTCGGTGGTGGTCGCACCAGAGGTCGCACCAAGTGGTCGCACCTAATGAATAATATGCCGTTTTCTGCAAGAATATGCAGAATGTTTCACGGTGGACGGTGGCTTGGGCGAAAGGCGGCGGGTTTTGCCAAAAAGGCGCCACGATTTTTTCAAAACCCGGCGCCTTTTGGACGAGACGCGGCGGTTTTTTGACTGTGCATATTTATTCGGTTTCACACTGCTGCCACCAAGTTCAAAGTTTTCGTCGGCAGGTGTAACCATTAGTGCGACCTCAGGTGCGACCTAGATTGTTTTCAAAGATGCTGACGATCAAGCAGTTAAGTACCAGGTGCGCCGGGTGTGGGTGTTGTGTTTTTTTCGTTTCTAAGAATTACCCAAAAAATTATCGAAAAAATAATTTGCGAAGTTTGCGGAATCGGGAAATAATTAGTAACTTTGCGCCGAATAATTTCACGATGACTATGAATATTGGAGACAAAGCGCCCGAAATACTGGGCAAAGACGAGCAGGGACGGGATATCCGTCTGAGTGATTACAAGGGACGCAAATTAGTACTTTACTTTTATCCGAAGGACAATACCAGCGGTTGCACGGCCGAGGCTTGCAGTCTGCGCGACCATTACGGAGAACTGCAGGGTAGGGGATACGAGGTGGTTGGCGTGAGCAAGGACTCGGCTGCCTCGCACGTAAAGTTCAAGGAAAAGCACGAACTGCCCTTCCCGCTGATTGCCGATGTTGACAAGACGCTGATGGAGGCGATGGGCGCCTGGGGCGAGAAGGTGATGTACGGCAAGAAGACGATGGGCACCATCCGCACCACATTCATCATTAACGAAGAGGGCATCATCGAGCAGATTTTCGCCGGCAAACAAGTGAAGACCAAAGAACACGCCGAACAGATTCTGAAGAATGGAGAGTAACTTCCTGAGCCAATTCCATAAGACCGCGTTCCGGACGACCGATACGCCGAAGGGACGGGGTAAGACAACTGTGCTGTTCAGGCTGACGTTCGAGCGCGGAGCTGCTGTGAGCATCGTCGATGAGAGCGGCAACCCCGTCGCTCCCGACTACAAACAGTATCAGGGCGAGACGTTCAACGTGCTGCGCATCATCGACAACATCCGGCAGGAGCAGGCCATGCGCATCAGCTGGGACACCGACGAGGACAACGGCATTCGTCTGCACGACTATCCCTACCTGCTGTTCGCCCTGCTGCGCTGCGACAACCTCGTAGACGGCAAGCTGAAACCCCTGAAGGTCAGCGATACGCCCGCCACCGTGCTGCTGCAAATCACTACCGAAAACGGTCAGTGTACGCCTTCGCTGTTAGCCCGCTGCGAGGGACAGTCGCCTCAGCCGTTCGAGCTGCTGAGCGACGTCTTTGCACTGGTTGGCGACACCATCAGCCCCATCGCCTCGCTTGGCGAGAACTACCTGCGCATCGGCTTCTTCAACGAAAAGTTCCCACGCACGCTATTAGAGCAATACCTCTCAGTGTTCTACTCCTACATCGACAACGTCGACCTCGACTTCGAGGACTACCAGCTGGTGCGCTCAGATCAGAACATTGAGACCGTACCCACCATTATCATTGAGAAGGTAGACGGCGACATGGCCCTCTACCTGCGGCTGACATACACGCTGCCAGGTACCGACACCGAATTTGCCGAACGCTTTGACCTGACCTGCTTAGCCACGCTGACGATGGAGCACCAGGTGCTGCTGCGCCGCATCGTTCACACCGACGAGGCCCAGGACGAAGCCGAGCTGCGCAAGACCATTCTCAGCTACGCTCCAACGAAGACGGCCGCCAAAGACGTTTGGGAAGACGGCGGCGAGTTCATCATCCCGCAGGACGTAGCCGGTCCCTTCCTGCTACAGGCCCTACCGCAGTTAGTGCGCCACTACCAGCTGCTCGGTGCCGAGCGACTGAAAGAGTACAAGGTGAAGCCCATCGTGCCGAAGATGAACCTCAAGCTCTCATCAGGCATCGACTTCCTCGAAGGCTCGGCCACCATCAACATCGAGGGTGAGGAAATGTCGCTCCGCTCGTTCCTGCAGCAGTATAACAAGCAGAAATACGTCACGCTGAGCGACGGCCAGCGCGGACTCGTCGACGAGCACTACGTGAAGCGCTTGGAGCGCATCTTCCGCAAGGTGGAGAAGGGCGACAAGGTCAAGGTGTCGTTCTTCGACCTGCCCGAGATTGAAAGCCTGCTGGCCGAGAAGCTCGAAGGCCAGACCTTCAAGCACTACCGCGAGTTCTACGAGGGCTTCAACCAGCTGGCTTCGAAACGGCTCTCTACGGCGGGCGTGAAAGCGAAGCTGCGCAACTACCAGA
Source organism: Prevotella sp. (assembly GCA_017395215.1). Taxonomy (GTDB): domain Bacteria; phylum Bacteroidota; class Bacteroidia; order Bacteroidales; family Bacteroidaceae; genus Prevotella. The sequence goes on from JAFPVW010000115.1 coordinate 13,783, forward strand.
AGGAGGGTGTGAAGTGGATTAACTACCTCTACGACAACAACTTCGGCGGCTGTTTAGCCGACGATATGGGACTTGGTAAGACGCTGCAGACCATCACGATGCTGACGAAGGTGTATAAGAGACCCACCCCCAACCCCTCCCTTTCTTCTTCCCTCATCATCATGCCCCGCTCGCTGCTCTTCAACTGGCAGGACGAGCTGCAGAAGTTTGCGCCCCAGCTGGCCTACTACACCTACTACGGCCAGCAGCGTGACTTGCAGGAAGCCATGAAGCAGCAGCTCATACTGACCACCTACGCCCTGGTGCGCAACGACATAGAGCAGTTCCGCGAGCAGGAGTTCCACTACATCATCCTCGACGAGTCGCAGAACATCAAGAACCTCGCCTCGCAGACCACCCAGGCCGTGCTGCTGCTCAACGGCCGCCACCGCCTGGCGCTGAGCGGCACGCCGATAGAGAACAACCTGACCGAGCTTTACTCGCTCTACCGCTTCCTTAATCCCGCGATGCTGGGCTCACTCGACGACTTCAACCGCCAGTATGCAGGCCCCATACAGCACGGCGCCGACAAGGAAGCCACCGAGGCCCTGCGCCGCAAGATATTCCCCTTCATGCTGCGCCGCCTGAAGAAGGACGTGCTCAAGGAGCTGCCCGACCGTACGGAGCAGACGCTCTACGTCGAGATGGAACCCAGCCACGCCAAGTTCTACGAGGAGCGCCGCCAGTACTACCAGATGGCCATCCAGCAGAGCATCAAGGCGCAGGGACTGGAGAAGTCGCAGATGATGATGTTCCAGGCCCTCAGCGAGTTGCGCCGCATTGCCTCCGTACCCGAGAGCCTCAGCGACGGTGCCATTGCCTCGCCGAAGATTCCGCTGCTCTGCGAACAGGTGGAGGAGCTGGTGGCCAGTGGCCATAAGGTGGTCATCTTCTTCAACTTCATTGCCGGCATCGAGCTTGTCGGCGAACGGCTGACGGAGCTTGGCATCGACTACACCACCATGACCGGCTCTACCCGCGACCGCCGTGCCGTCATTGAGCGCTTCCAGAACGACGCAGGCTGCCGCGCCCTGCTGATGACGCTGAAAACGGGTGGGGTAGGGCTGAACCTCACCGTGGCCGACACCGTCTACATCTTCGAGCCGTGGTGGAACAAGGCCGCCGAAGAGCAGGCCATCAACCGTCTGCACCGCATCGGCCAGAAGGCCAAGGTGCTCAGCTTTGCTCTCATCACCCGCGACACCATCGAGGAGAAGATCCGCCTGCTGCAACAGCAGAAGCAGGACCTGGCCGACAGCCTCATCACCGGCGACGCTGCCATCACCAAGCGGCTCACTGAGGAAGACATCAAGTATATCTTTGGAAAATAACTGAAACATGGCACAGACAAATCTATTCGGAAACAGCGTACCCACACTGCCCAACCTCGTGCTCGAAGAGCCTACTGCCGACCAATGGGTTGCCATCACCGACTTCCTGGAAAGCCGCTCCACCAAGAACCAGCTGCTCAACTACGCCGGAGCGCTCGCCCCATGGTTAAGCCAGTACGGCAAGGTGATGCGCACTACCAGAAACGGCCGCGTCGTAGAAGCTACAGAAGCCATGCTGATGTCGAAATCCAACTCCACGAAACGTAACATCGCCCAAGGGCTGGCCCTCGTCCTGGCCAGCGAACAGAACTTGAAGATGTATGTCGACTCGATGAGCCAAGAACTACAAGAGCTGTGGCGCACGCTGCTCTTTAAGCTGTTTGTCACCCAGAAGGAAGCCAAACAGATACTCAAGACCACCAGCGACCTGTTCGGTCAGCAGCGTTCGTACTATTACTATAGCGACAATATTGTCTGGAACAAGCGCGAGTTTGGCTGGTTCACTACCGGCAACTTCCGCTCCGCCGAGGTGGGGCGCTATGGCTACCGCGACTATGAGGCCTACATCACCGTCAGTCCGGCCATTCACGCCCTCTTCCTGCCCGTCTTCTTCCCGGAGACCTTTGACCAGGAGGTAGGGCTCAACAATCTGCCCGAAGGGCACTACCGCACCATCAATCTCGAGGCTGACAGCTACGCCCATTACCAGCTCTTTTGCGGCCTCTATCAGCAAGGCGAGTTTCCCCTGAAGAAGAAAGGTGTAGGCACCGCCGACATGAAGCGGGCCCAGAAGAAATTGTCACTGGCTGAGTTCTTCCCTGGCGACACGACGGAGTTCCGCACCAACCTCCGCGCCTTCTCCTATATGCAGCTGCTGACCCTTGCCAAGCAGTTCCTAATCAAGGGCGGCAACCCCACGTACGAACAAACGGTGCGTCAGTTGCTAGGTGAGTTTTCCCATCTCCACTTCTGGTTAGTCGGCCTGCTCTATCCGCACATCAAGGGACTGCGCCAGCAGATGACCGAATACGGCCGGCACGGCAAACTCTGCAACACCATGTTCACTTGGCTTCGCGAAGAGCCTGACCGCTGGGTGAGCATACGCGACATCTACCTGAAAATCTATGGCATCGAGAACGGTGATAACACCCAGCGCTTCACCACGCTCGTCTTCCACCCCAACGACGAGCAGTCGAGCACGCAGATGACCAATGAGTACACGGGCAACACCATTGCCGCCAACAGCTATGCGATGGAGTTCGGCTACACGGGCCTGCAGATGTGTGCCTTCCTTTTGGCCAGCGTCGGCGCTGCCGAGATTGCCATCAACGAGGACAAGAACCCAGGATTGTCGCCCTTCGATTCGCTTGAGTTCATCCGCCTGACGCCCTTAGGCCGATACGCCCTCGACCTGACCGACGAATACGAAGCACCCGAGCAGGAGCACGTCGCCTACTTCGAGCTCGACCCTGAGCGGCTCATCATCCGCTCGCTCGTCGAGCCCAACCCTTATGCCCAGCTGCTGATGGACACCTCGCACGCTATCTCCCGAAACCGCTTCGAGACGTCGGCCCTCTCGTTCCTCGCCAGCTGCCACACCAAGGCCGACGTGGAGTCGAAAATCAAGATCTTCCGCCAGTTCATATCCAGCGACCTGCCCCCGCTTTGGGAGCAGTTCTTCAAATCGCTGCTCCAGCACTGTCACCCGCTGAAGGAAGACAAGACTGCCTACAAGCGCTACACCCTCGACCCTGAGAACCGCGACCTCATCCAGCTCATCACCACCGACCCCGCACTGCGCCAGCTGGTCATCCGCGCCGAGGGCTACCGCATCATGGTTAAGAACGACGACCTCAAGAAGTTCGAAACTCAACTCAAAAAGCACGGCTACCTGTTATGAAGAACGCTCTTACGCTCATCCTGCTCTGTCTCCCCTATGCTGCGACACTGTCGCAGCCATCCCTCCCAGCGGCTGTCGAACCCCTGCTTACTTCGACATGGGGCCAGCGCGCACCTTACAACTTCATGTGCCCGCTGAAGACACCGACGCCCTGGGGCGGCTATCAGCCCGACGAGCAGCACTGCCGCGTGGGCTGTGTAGCGGTGGCTATGGGGCAGATTATGCGCTACCACCAATGGCCCGCTCAAGGCGAGGGCAGCAACAGCGTCGTCTACCCCGTTCTCAGCACCAGCGCCAACACCTTCAGCGTGGATTTCTCAGAGGCACGCTACGACTGGGACAACATGATTGACGACTACAGCGGCGACTACACCGAAGCCGAAGGGCGCGCCGTGGCTGAGCTGCTCTACCACTGCGCCGTGGCCAGCAACATGCTGTTCGAGAAGACTTTCTCGTTCTCCACCAACTTCACGGCGGGCGACGCTCTCGTGAAATACTTCCACTACGACGGCAGCAGGATGCAGACCCGCATGCGCAGCGACTACAGCCGCAGCGAGTGGCTACAGATGATTCGCGAGGAACTGTCCGCCGGCCGCCCCATCTTCTACGAGGCCATCAGCATCAGTCTCACCGAGGGCGTCTACGCCCACTCGTTCGTCATCGACGGCTACAACGCCGACGGGCTGGTTCACGTCAACTGGGGCTGGTACGGCCACGAGGACGGCTACTACGACATCGACCTGCTCGACCCGCCGGGCTATCAGTTCAACTTCTACCAGGACATGATTGTCGGCATTCAGCCCACCGGTCACGACACGGGCATCACCGACCACCACGCCACCACGCCGTCGGCCAATGTCTATACGCCCGACGGTCGCCTCGTCCGCGCCGATGCCACTTCGCTCGACGGTCTGCCCCGTGGCCTATACATCTGGAAAGGCAAAAAAGTAATGGTCAGATAAATGATGACAGCTCAAGATATCATTCACTATATGGAGTCGCAGCGCAACGAGCAACAGCGCACGATTCTCATGAGGTTCTTCAAGACAGGCCCCGGCGAGTATGGCTTTGGCGACGAGTTCCTCGGCCTGAAAGTGCCGCAGACGCGGGAGGTAGTAAGAAGTGTGGCTTCCGACTTCCCATTAGAGGAAGTGCCCCGGCTGCTGGACTCACGCTGGCACGAGGTGCGCCTTTGCGGACTGCTGATTCTCGTGGCAAAGTTTGAGAAACTGGCCACGAAGCGGCTGGAGAACAATGCTGAGGCCATTGCCACGCGCGACGACATTGTGACGATGTACCTGCAGCATGCTGAGCGCGCCAACAACTGGGACCTCGTCGACCTGTCGGTCCACAAGATTCTCGGCCACTGGCTGCTGCTGCCAACAAACCTGGGCGACCGTAGCTATAAGATGGAGGTGCTCGACGGACTGGCTGCCAGTCCCTGTCTGTGGAAGCAGCGCATGAGCATCGTCTGCTCATGGAAGACGTCGCAGCAGGGAGACCCGTCGTGGTGTCTGCGCTACGCTGAAATCCATCTGCACCATCCCCACGACCTCATGCACAAAGCCGTCGGCTGGATGCTTCGTGAGATGGGGTCGCGCGTCAGCATGGACCTTCTGCGCGAGTTCCTGCGTCAGCACGCGCACGAGATGCCCCGTACCATGCTCCGATACGCCATCGAAAAGATGGCCGACAGTGAGCGCAAGAAGTGGATGAAAAATCCGTCACATCCATCACCAAGCAGTAATTATACTGATAGTCAGCGACTTACGGTGGTGACGGATAGTGTGACGGATGACGGATGAAACACGCTGTATGATATACACTGTCCTTCTACGACAACTGAGCAAGTCGGGAGATTATTCACGGCCCGTGAATCTTTGTTCACGTAGGGTGAACAATGAGGCCAAGCCACAAGCCAACAATGAAATAGTGCATCCGTCACCCATCACGCCATCCGTCACCACCATAAATGGCAGAATATCACCACGTTAGACAAACGGTGACGGAATGACGGATAAAAGAAAAAAACAAAGTATGACACCAAAAGAACTACGTAACCAGCGGCTGGCAGAGCGAATCATCAAGAGCCTGAAGCGCCGCAACATGGAAGCCTTCTACTGCCCGACGGCAGCAGAGGCAGTAAGTAAAGTATCGGAACTGATAGCTGATGGAAGCAGCGTCACCTGGGGCGGCTCAATGACCATCCGCGACATGGGCATACCTCAGGCTCTGAGGGAGCGCGGAACGCTGGAGGTGCTCGATCGCGACCTCGTGACCGACCGCGACGAGGTGGTTAAAATCTACGAGCGGGCCTTCACGGCCGACGTCTACCTGTCGAGCGCCAACGCCCTCTCGGAGGACGGCGTCATCGTGAACATCGACGGCAACGGCAACCGCGTGGCCGCCATCACGTGGGGTCCGAAGATGGTCATCTTCGTCGTCGGTCTGAACAAGGTGGCGCAGACCGTTGAGGCCGCCCTGCAGCGTGCCCGAAGCACGGCTTCGCCTATCAATGCCGCCCGCTTCGACATCAAAACGCCCTGTCAGGTAGACGGCGTCTGCCACAACTGCAATTCGCCCGAGAGCATTTGCAACTACGTCCACTTCCTGCGCAATTCGCCCCATGGCCGCCACACCGTCGTACTTGTCGGCGAGGACGTCGGGTACTAACGGGGAAAAACCAGCAGTAAGAAATTAAAACGCCTATTTCTTTGGTTTTTTGCTCAGATTGCAGTACCTTTGCACACGAAATAAACGTTTATAAAAGAATAATGGCATTAAAATGTGGTATTGTGGGACTGCCGAACGTCGGCAAGTCCACATTGTTCAACTGCTTGTCGAGTGCGAAGGCACAGGCAGCAAACTTTCCGTTTTGTACTATCGAGCCGAACGTGGGCGTCATCACCGTGCCCGACGAGCGGCTGACGAAGTTAGCAGAGTTGGTACACCCCGGCCGCATCGTTCCCGCCACGTGCGAAATCGTCGATATAGCCGGCCTGGTGAAGGGTGCATCGAAGGGTGAGGGCTTGGGAAACAAGTTCCTCGGAAACATCCGCGAGACTGATGCCATCATCCACGTGCTCCGTTGCTTCGAGGACGAGAACATCACCCACGTCGACGGCACCATCGACCCCATCCGCGACAAGGAAATCATCGACACCGAGCTGCAGCTGAAGGACCTCGAGACCATTGAGAGCCGGCTGGCCAAGACCGAGAAGGCCGCTGCCGCAGGCAACAAGGAAGCCAAGGTGGAAGTCAGCGTGCTGAAGGCTTACAAGGAGGCACTCGACCAGGGCAAGAACGCCCGCGTGGTGGAGTTCGAGTCGAAGGACGAGCAGGACTGTGCCCGCCAGCTGTTCCTGCTGACGTCGAAGCCCGTGCTCTACGTCTGCAACGTCGGCGAACAGGATGCCAAGGACGGCAACGACTTTACCCGTAGGGTAGGGGAGCTGGCCCGGGAAGAGGGTGCCGAGATGATGGTCATCGCCGCGAAGACGGAGGAGGATATTGCCGAACTGGAGTCATACGAGGACAAGCAGCTCTTTTTGGAGGAGCTGGGTCTGGAGGAGAGCGGCGTGAACCGACTCATCAAGAAGGCCTACGCCCTGCTGAACCTGGAGACGTTCATCACCGCCGGCGAGATGGAGGTGAAGGCGTGGACCTACAAGAAGGGCTGGAAGGCCCCGCAGTTCGCAGGCGTCATCCACACCGACTTCGAGAAAGGATTTATCCGCGCTGAGGTCATCAAGTACGACGACTACATCCACTACGGCTCCGAGGCCGCCGTCCGCGAGGCCGGCCGTCTGGCCGTCGAGGGTAAGGACTACGTTGTCCAGGACGGCGACATCATGCACTTCCGATTCAACGTGTAATGTATAGGCTCCTCGCCCTCTGTTGGCTGTACTGCGGCGTTGCCGCAGCCTTCGCTCAATGTCCTGAATCGAAACTGCAGATAGAGCGTCTGCCCAATCTGCAGATTCCCCGCGCCGACCCCTCCGTGTTTGTGGTCAATGGCGAGCCGACAGTGGTGGGAGGTCATACTGACGGCTTTGTGCCAACGGCCACGGCCGAATACTACAGTGACGGCGAGTGGCATCTATTGGAGACAGTCTATCCGCACGACCACGGCTTCAGTGTGCCACTCCGCTCAGGACAGGTGCTCATAGGTGGCGGCCACAGCGAACCGCTTGGCATCGGCCACATCTTCTCTGTCGAAATGTACGACCCCGCCCGCCATACCTTCCGGGGATTCGGCTGCTCAGACCGCAAGCGCTGCTTTGCGACGGGCATAGAACAGGACAGCGGACGGGTCGTCATCACGGGCAACTGGTTCAACGGCGACGGCATAGAGCTGTTCGACGGGCAGAAGTACTTCACGCACGTGAAAGATGTGTCGCAGCCGCGCGCTTGTCCCTTTGTACTCCCCGTGGCCGCTGGCGACGCCTTCATCTTCGGCAACATGGACTATCACGCCGATGCCTTCGACACCGTCATCGTTGACCGTCTGCGGGGCGAACCGCTGCGTGTGCCGCTGTTCGACGAGTGGAAACCGCTAAGATACCTGACAGAGACGCGCGCCGAAGACTGCCACATCGGCAACCGAGTCTATCTCATTCCCGTCATCAACAGCGACGGGCAGGTGGCCGTCTGCCACGTCGACTCCACAGGCTTCTCGCTGCTGCCTACAGCCGGCCAAGTACCCATGACGTATCAGGGCGGCGCCATCAACTATTATCACAGTTTCTACACAGACCGCCAGGCGCGCCGAGCCTATCTCTTCGGCTACGGCAGCGAGGACGGTCGGCTGTTTGTGCTCGCCGTCGGCTACGACACCACGCCGGCCTCCCTGACGCTGTACTACACCGACCCGATGGAGCCCCGCGTCTGGACTCACCCCGTGCTGACACCCGACGGCAACCTCCTGATTGCCGGGGGCGCAAAGGTCAACGCTGACGGCACCGTGGATAATTTCGCACCCGTGGCCACCACGCTGCTACTGTCCTTTGACAGACCACAAGCCGCCAACCAACCAACGACGGTTTGGCTATGGTTGTTGTTAGCTGCATTGCTGTTGTTGGCGACCGCCGTTACAGTACATTTCTGGCAACGGAAGCCTCTGCCTGTCGAAGAAGATGAAAATGTGGCCGATTCCGTCGAGGATTCTGCCGCAGACGAGGCTCTTATGCTGCGCATCTGCCAGCTGATGGACGAGGAGCGTCCCTACCTAAACAGCGAACTGAAGATTGCAGACATGGCCACTTTGTTGGGAACCAATGTCACATACATCTCTAACTGTATCAACAGCCAGAAAGGCTGCTCGTTCATACAGTTCGTCAACGGCTACCGTATTGACTACGCCAAACAATTACTGCGAAAACATCCCGACAAGAAGATTTCCGAGGTTTGGGCGGCCTCAGGCTTTGCCAACGAAACCTCGTTCTTCCGTAACTTCAAGGCCCTGACGGGTATGACTCCCAACGAGTGGCGGGCAAAAATCGACTGACAAAACGTGAATTGTCAGTCGATTTTTCTGTTTTGTAAGTCCTTTAACAGCTACATTTCGTATATTTGCGGGCAGATTTACATATCAATTTTAAGAAAATAAACTATGACAGACAAACTGAAAAATTGGATGTTTATGGCACTCATGGTGCTGTGCATCGGCGGGTTGTTGACAGCCTGCGACAAGAAAGACGATGAGGAAAACCAGAGCGAAAACTCCAAAAAGCAACAGGACAACAACGCGTCAATGGAGATGAGCGACATGGAAAACTTCATCGAGATGAGCCTGAAGATGGAGAAGATGCGACTGCTCTTCACACGCTTCTGCAGCAACAACTATGAGGGCGACCTGCTGGCAGGTGCTGGCGACAAGAGCGACCCGACGGAGATGTACAAGCTCTTAGAGGAAATGCTCGACAAAAAGGAGAAATACCTCAAGGCCGTGAAACGGCTCGACCAGCAGGGGCTCTTCGACCATGTGACCACGCGCGGCGTGTGGCTGGCCGGATGGGACATGATCTACTACGGCTGGGGAGTCACCGCCCACAACCGCGAGCAGGACATCCTCGACGTGCTCAACAACTCGAAGATCATGGGCAACGAGGAACAGATGAGGGACCTGTTCAATAAATCGAGCTACAAGAAAGGCGAGACCGACTACAAAAAATGGTTCACCAACCTCATCAACCATAAGTACACCAACGCCTGCCCACGAATCTATCAGGAATGGTTCCATGACGGCGGAAACGTGTCGAAATACAGCGACGGACCCGGCGTGCAGACCTTCTATGACTACGTGGACAAGCACCACGAGGGCAACGGCAACCCCATCCACCAGGATGCCTACCGCGTGGGTGTGGAGCAGGCCCTGAAGGCCGCCAACTTCAACGTCGCCGTGTGGGACGCTGCCACGGGCGGTGTTGTGGGCAAGTGGCAGGATGTCAACACCATCATCGAGGAGACCAAGCGTCTGCGCGAGAAGATTCGCAAGGGCACAGCCACAGCTAAAGACTACCGCCGCTTCGTTGCCGGACTGGGCGGTGTGTGGACGAAGCAGAAGCTTGGCGAGTTCATTGGCGAAGACCTCGGAGTAGAGAACGGCGTGGTGGACGCCATGGTGGGCGAGACCGAGGACTGGCTCATTGACAAAGCTATGGAGGAGAATACGGACGACGCCACGGCCAAGGCCAACAACGAGGCCATAGTGAAAGCCAAGAACACCGAAACCGAGGATGCGAACAAGCCCGCTGTGGTCATCGTCTATAAAGAAGACGGCGGTCTCACCGTGGCCCCCACCGACAAGAACGGCAACGCCACCATCCCCATGAAGCCCCAAAAGGCTACCGTGACCACCGTGACCAAGGGCGGCAAGACGGCGAAGCAGCCTGCCGACGTGAAGCCCGGCGTACAGGAGATGGAACTGGAGTTGACGCCTCAAGACGACAAGTACGACTGGGACATTGAGTTCGACCCCGAGGAACTTGTCGTCGAGGCCGAGGGCGACCAGCGTGTCGTCACCGTCATCACCATGTACAAGAACATCAAGGCCTCGACGGGTGCCGACTGGATAGACGTCGAGGTGAACGGCTACAACGTACATCTTGACATCAAGGAGAACACCACCGCCAAGGAGCGCAAGGGCACCATCTACATTTATGCCTCGGACGACGGCAAGAACGTCCTGAAGACCGCCACCTACGAAGTGACCCAACTGCCCTACGACGACAAGAACGACGGACTCGGCTTCATGAACTTCAGCAAGCTGCGCATAGAGAAAATCACAGGCTCGGGACTCACCGGCACGATGAACCACATCTGGAAGGGCAACACGCAGTTTGACAACGACGAGCTCACCATCACCCGCGTCAGCGAAACCGTCTACAAGGTCAGCGCACGCAGAGCCGACAACCAGCACATCTACCTAAGTGAAGAACAGCCAGAGCCCAACCCCAACTGCTACGTCTATCCCGACCGTCCCTACGGCGACTACTACGACCTCAAGTTCACCATCGAGGCTGCAAGCCCCTCCATTATGTTCGACAAGAACAACTTCCGTCTCACCGACCTCAGCGTGAAGGGATACTGCAAGTACATTGATGCTACAGGGCGCGACGACTACCTGGAGTTCAACTGCTACTACTCCGGACTGGGCATACAGGATCCTATGGGGTATGAAGACAGCAACTACAAACAGGCCATCATGGACACCGACAACCAGGACGGCGAGTTCTACGACTACGACAAAGGTGAACGGGTAGGCGGCAAATACCCCTTCTATGTCAAGTACACCGCTACTTCAAAATGGGTCAGCCCCATTTACGGAAAAGACGAGCAAGGACATAGCGTCATCATCAACTACGAGCCGGAAGAGGCTAAAACCGACAAGGAAACCACCGAAACCTACAACATCAACCTCATGATCAAGCTCCGCTGGGACTAATAGTTCGTGAACAGCTACCGTATTGACTACGCCAAACAATTGCTGCGAAAATATCCCGACAAGAAGATTTCCGAGGTTTGGGCGGCCTCAGGCTTTGCCAACGAAACCTCGTTCTTCCGTAACTTCAAGGCCCTGACGGGTATGACTCCCAACGAGTGGCGGGCTAAAATCGACTGACAAAACATGAATTGTCAGTCGATTTTTTTGTATTGTAAGTCCTTTTATAGACTCTTTTCATATATTTGCAAGCAGATTAACCAATACTATCTGCATTATGAGAAAAATACTACCAATGCTATTGTTCTGGCTGACGACCCTCGCGCCGACGCAAGCCCAGGAAACCGTGACGCTGAACGACCTTGTGGTCTGGACGCGCGACGGGGCGAAAAACGTGTTTGAACTGAAGAACGACCCGCGCGTGGTCTTCGAGGAGGGCGCGCTCGTGGTGCGCGCCGCCGACGGCACCGAGTTCCGCTTTGCCATCAGCGACCTGCTGCGCTGGACCTACCAGCAGCGGACGGTCGATGGCATCAGCGATGCCTCTGCCGACAAGACGCACCCCTTCATGGAGGGCGACCACTTAGTAATCAGCCAGCTGAAGGAGGGCACCACCGTCCGCGTCTATGCCACCGACGGCCGACAGGTGCTCCAACGCCAGATGAAGCGCGACGGTGCCTGCCGCATCCCCCTACAAAAACTCCCGACAGGAGTCTATGTCGTACAAGTCAATACGCTCACCTATAAAATCCTGAAGAAATGAAGACACGTCGCTACAGCCTGCTGACGCTCGCCCTTCTGCTGATGGTGAGTGTCCTGAACGTCCGGGCACAGGCGCCCGATGCGTTCTATATCTACAAGAACGACGGCACGACGATGCCCTTCTTCAACGACCTGGTGGACAGCGTGAAGTGGAGCAACTACGACCTCGACGGTAACTACCACCGCGTCGCCGTGGTGCAAGAGGTCTACACTACCGACTCCCTCTACCGCATACCTTTGGAGCTGATTGACAGCATTGGCTTCCACAAGCCCGAGAACAAGTACACGGCCGACGCCGTGCGCATGGAGCAGCAGCCCTGGTGGGAGTATGTCACCGAGTATATCGACACGCTCAACGTCATCCTGCTACGGCAGGACGTTCCCGAATCCATTATGCCGAAAGTGGGCGACAAGTTAGTGACCGTGGTCCAAAACGACATCTTCCCCGGCGGCTTTATGGGAAAGGTAGTTCACATAGAACCCAATCCAGAGGATGGTCAGCAGGTCGTCATCTGCGAACGGCTGGACTTCAAGGACGTGTTCACTGAGTTTACGGCCAGCGCTGGCTTCGTTGCCCAAGACCCGGCAACGGCTGCCGCCCGCGCCGAAGCCCCGCAAAAGCGGCATATCGACATCGACAAGACCATCCACTGGCCCAAGGTCGACTTCCTTGGCGGCAGCTGGGGCTTGCAGGTGGGCGCCACGTGGGACTTAGGCGACGACAAATCGAAAACCTTAGGTGGCGGCATCACGTTTGGCTACGAGCCTGACTACGACATCGAGCTGTGGGTACACTATTCCATCGAGACCGGCCTGGAGTATCAGTACAAGCATCGCGGCACGGTCAATTTGAAGCGTACATACAACATTCAGGGCACGGGCAGCTACCACAAGGACCTGGACTTCGGCCACTACAAGTGGGCCATCCCCAACTGTCCGCTGCTCTGGTGGTACGTCGAGCCGGGCGTCTTCGTCGATGCCAGCGTCACAATCAGCCTCAACTGGTTCACCCAGCAGAAGTATCACGACTACGTGTTCGTCAGCTACAAGGAGTATGAGCCAGACCTGAATGTCTATACAGCCCGCACATGGGACGAGACCCCCGCCGAGTCGTCGTCAGCGTCGTACTCCCTGAGCGGTTCGCTCTCAGCCGGTTTCTACACCGAGATAGGCTTGCGCTTGCCGCCAGCACCCAGACTGGAAGACAACGATGCCAAGTACCTGATGGGACGTATACAGTTGGGCGCACGCATAGAGGGCAGTACTGAAGTGGATATAAAGGAAGCAATAGTCAAAGCCTTCACGGATGCCAGTGTATACCGCTGGCTGAACAACGAGGCATCATTCGCTGTGACGGCGTTCCTCTCAGGCGAGTTGAAATTGCAGACACCTTTTGGCGGCAATTTCTTCTACTCCCTCCCCTTTGAGGTGACTGCCTCGTTGGGCACGAAGTTCGGCATCGTCCCGTCGTTCGACAACGTGGATGTCACCACGGGCAAGCTCGACAGCATCTACTACGCCATCTGCAAAAGCGACGTGGCCCGCAACCTCATTATCCCCGCCCGCAATATGGGCTTCACCGTACGCGACGGCAAGGGCAAGACGGTGAGCCGCGTGGGCAACCGCTTCTACTGGTTCTCCTCCTTCGAGAATATGACCGACACCATCCGTGGACTGGAGCCGGGCATCAATTACTCATTGCACCCCAGCTTCGACTTCCTCGGCGTCATCCCGATGTTAGGCTACCCCAACAAGGACTTCACCGTGGGCGAACTGGAGCTTGACATCAAGCCACAGCCCATTGTGGCTACTCGCGAGCGCAATGTGCTGCGTCTGCCCATCCTGACCAATGCACGCCGAACTGGTGTTGAAGTGGTGGAAGGCGCGGGCTGGCTGCACGCCGTTACCGACTCGCTGACGCTGCTCGTGCGCACCGACTCGCTGCCAGGCAATCAGCCCCGAAGCGGCAAACTTATGCTGAAGGCCACCACCAGTGACGACACCAATGAACTACAGATAGAGGTTTATGTCAATCAGGGGACGGATCGGATGATTGAACTGGAGCCGCAGTCGCTCGACTTCCTCGCAGTAGGCGGCACCAAGCAAGTGAAGGTCACGCTGAAGGAGCCTGACCGCACACTGAGCGTCACCGGCCAGCCGGAGTGGCTGAAGATCACGGTCAGCGGCACCACCATCAACGTGACCGCCGAGCAGAATCCAGACAAGAACCGTACACGCACGTGTACATTGATTGTCTTGGCCGAGGACAAGAACGGCAGCCGCGTCGAACGGCCATTGACCGTCACGCAGCAGTGTGCCCAGCCGGCACTGATAGTCGAGCCGAAGGAAGTGGTGCTGGATGCCCTGCCGCCAACAGGCTCAAGCTGGAATATCGCGAATATGAATGTTTCCATACTGAAGCCGCTTATCAACACATATCGCGCCTATCGCAGCGAGGGTGATGATTGGCTGAAGACGGGAGGCTCCTTTGCAAGAGCCTCAGAAGAAGGCGACTATTATGTAGGCACTACAATGGTATATAGCGACCAGCCTAACACCAGTACGACGGAAGAGCGCAGCGGCGTGGTAACATTCTCGGTCAAGCTTGCAGACAATTCCACCGTGGAAGAGCAGGTTGTCGTCAGGCAGAAGCCGTTGGAACCCGTCTATAACCTGTCACCGGGCAAAATAACGTTAATGGACAAGGGCGACGGGGTAGGCGACTACAGCGACTATCAGCAGGTCACCGTCGAAACGAACCTTGCGGGTTACTTCACACTTGTCAAGAATGCGGAGATAACCGCGAGCGAGCCGTGGCTTCTGGTCAACAGCCCGTTAGGATGGCGTGGCCCCCTCACTGTCTATGCCTATATGAACATCGAACCCGACTCGCGTTCAGGAGAAGTCAACATCAAGTTGACGCTTACCAATGACGAGGTCATCGAGCGCACCCTCTATGTGACGCAGAAGGGCACGGCTGACAGCCGTAAGTTCAGCATCGACCCAGTACGCTTGGAGTTCCCGGGTGCCGGAGGCGAAAAGGCCCTGACCATCGTTCCCGCCCAGGGTGTTGAGATTGACCGCATCTGGGAGGTGGACTGCCACACCGCCGGCAACAGTTGGCTGAACGGCAGCGGTATGAACCTGAAGCTCATCATGACCGCCGAACCCAACCCCAGCAAGGGGATGCGCCAGCGCGACTTCGCCGTCACCGTACTGCTGAAGGACGGCACGAAGGTGACCGAGAACTTCATCGCCTACCAGAAGCCGGCAGGCATCGACCTATATCCGAGCCAAATAGAGATGAGTCCCTTCGGCGGAATTGAGTATGCCAATATGGAAACGTCGGCCGAACCCGTTACCATTACCACCGATGTTGACTGGCTCACCGTCACACGAAGCGGAAATGCCATATTCGTTGAGGCCGATATGTGGTGTGGCGATCAGCGTCGTTATGGGCACGTCGATTTGCAGGCTACGCTTGATGATGGCACAGTCGTGAAGAATAGCCTGTTTGTCAACCAGCAATCCACCGGCGGGTTCTTCCGCACGGAACCCTCCAAGCGCACTGTTGAGGCTGAAGGTGGAAAGGAAGTCTTCGGCGGAACCATCTTCGTAAATAATAGCTATGAGCAGGCCAGCCAAATAACCGACATCTCCCTGTCGAGCAACGTGGACTGGATTACGCCTAAGCGTGGCGGCAACAGCGGTTTCCAGCTTTACTACGACATTGCTGCCAACCCCACGAACAAGGAGCGTCAGGGCGAAGTATTCCTGACTGCTAAATTGAATAACGGAAAGGAGGTCACCGCCCACCAGCTTGTCACGCAGAAGGCCGGTTCGGCTCAGCCCATCACCCTGTCGCTCTCGCCCTCGTCGCTCAACTTCACCGATGCAGGCGGTTCGGGCAACGTCAGCGTCACCACCGACGCCAATGCCAACAACATCAGCGTCAAGGCCTCAGCCTCGTGGATTCACGCCACGCGCAGCGGCACGACCATCACCGTGCGCGCCGATGCCAACACGTCCACATCGTCGCGCAGCGGTTCCGTCACCGTGACCGTCAGCCAGGACGGACAGACAGCCACACAGACCATCAGCGTCAGCCAGAGCGGGAAGAGTCAAGGCGAAACTACTGAGTTGCCTATTGACATCACTGGTGCATCTATCTACTTTGACTTGAATCCTGACTATATTGAAGCCACCAACAAGGAAGAGTTTAGCGGATGGGATGGCTATCGCGGAGGCCCGGGATTGTTTAGTGCTGCCGTCCCCTACAACGGATATCACTCCAGTTCGAACGTGAAACGATACAGTGAGAACCTTCGTGCATGGATGGAAGGCGACTATGTCATCGTAGAGGGTGAGCAGCATTCTGGTTTCGTGACTTCAGACGTGTCTGACTATATGCACGACGTGACAGACAGAATCCATCTGAAGTTCAAGGCCAGTAACCCCGCTGACCCCACGACGTATGTCTTGGTAGACGGAACCGTCAACCAGAAGGACTGGAACACAGAATGGTATGGCCCGGACAATTATACGGCTATAGTGAATTACGAGTGTACAAACACAACATCGTTCAACATTAAAAGCAACATTCCGTTCTCGTCAGGATCCTACAATAGTGGCTTCACTTATGAGGTAAGGGGCAGCACGTTTAACTCCAACCACCTGAGCAACTACGAGTTTGACTTCAATCTTGTGTCGCACAATCATAACATCAGCGACAGAAAATATCACATCTCAGGTGTGAAGATAATGAATTCCTCGTACAACTATATGAGAGTGGTGCTTCAGGCAAAAGAGCTGCCAAAGAACTACTCCGGTGCCTTCATTGGCGACTGGCGGTCGATGGACAGCAGCAATCCCCTTACGGTGAACCTTGGCTCTGATGGCAGCTTCTATAAGAAGGTTGGCTCACAGGCCGCTGTGACAGGCTCTTACACCCTCATCTCCTACAGCTATGACGAGAACAGCAAAACCTACACGGGGAAGCTCCGCGAGCCCGATAGCCGCACGGTCAGCTTCAACGGCGGCTACAGTGGTTCTGGTTGGTCCTACGTCGAATGGATGGTCTACGACGGTGTCAAGGTCTCGACAAACTTTGATATGTAGCGCGTCCGTGTCAATCAGAAACGCGGGCAGACGGTTTGGCTGTCCGCCCGCGTTTTTTCTGTATTCAAATTTTCTGTATTCAAAGACACCATCCACCTGTCTTTGGCAAGGCGAAAAAGAACTTTCCAAACCTTTCTTGAAAAAAAGAAAAAGACTTTCAAATATTTTTTTGTAACTTTGCCCCCTAAAACAAACCATTATGACAAATTTACTGCAATACATCACCTGGAACCCGGCGGTCGAGGCCTTCTCCGTCGGCTCGTTCTCATTCCGCTGGTACTCCCTGTGCTGGCTCCTCGGACTGGCTATTGCCTACCTCGTGGTGAAACGGCTCTACAAAGAGACAACAAAAGACTGGGGAAAATCACCAAGAGAACATAATTACACATTGATTAATCATCGTGATAACATAATCTATTTGAAATTGACGTACAATTATACAACCGAAAAGAAATAACAAATTAAATACGTAACGATTATGAAAAAGAATTCAATGAAATGGGTGGCCCTGTTCGCGGTTGCCGCCCTCATGATGGGAGCCTGCAGCGGCGGCAGTGGTGACACGGCAAGCCTACAGAGCCAGGTGGACTCGCTTCGACAAGCCGACGAGCAGCACAAGAGTGAACTCAACGACATGGTCTCCTTTGTCGACGCACTGACCGAAGGTCTCGATGCCATCAGCGTACAGGAGCAGCAGCTTTTCGACGGCAGTTTAGAGAAGAAAGGAAACTCGCGTGAAGAGATGCTGAAGCGGTTGGAGACGTTCTCGCAGACACTGTCAAGCCAGCGCGACCGCATCAAGAACCTCACCGACTCTTTACAGGCTCGCGGCGCAAAAATCGGCAAGCTGCAGAGTCTGGTAACCCTTCTCAATCAGCAGATAGACGAGAAGGACAAGATGATTAGCGACCTGCGCACTCAGCTCAACAACAAGGACGTTGATATTGCCAAGCTGAAGAGCCATGTGGGACAGCTGACGAAGGCCAACCAGGAGTTTGCTGAATACGTGGAGAACCAACTGAAGGCCGAGCAGGAGAAGACCGAGCGCGACAACGCCGTCTACGTGGTAGTAGGGTCGTCTGACGTCCTGAAGCAGGCCGGCATCACCAGCGGCGGCGGCTTCCTCTCCAAAAAGAAAGTCAGCAAGGATATGTCTACCGAGTACTTCACCAAGAAGGATATGCGCAACTTCACCCAACTGGAGATACCGTCGGCCAAGCCCAAGATTATATCCAACATGCCCAAGAAGAGCTACAAGATAGAGAAGACAGGCAAAGACGTGTCGGTGCTGACCATCACAGACCCCGCCACCTTCTGGAGCCAGACGCGCTATCTCGTTGTACAGACAAAATAAAACTACCAATAATTAACAATCTAAAAATCAATCAGTATGAAGAAGACAATGATTCTCGCCTTGTCGGCCATGATGATGGCTGCCGGCTCAGTGACCGTCAACGCACAGGAAAAGGTGGTGACACTTGACCAGCTTCTGAAGAAGAACCAGGAGCAGAAGCAGGCTCAGACACCGCAGAAGCAAGAACAGAAGGCTAAACCCGAGACCAAGCAGCAGACCCAGAAGCAGCCGAAGGAGAAAGCCCAGAAGCAGCCGAAGTCAAGCGCTGCAGCTGCCGGCCTGATGGCTCCCGTCGGCTTCAGCACCGTCTACCTGCAGTACAACTTCGAGTCTCAGAAGGTCAAATCGGGCAGTCACAGCGACAGCGAAAGCGGCAACTCTGTTTCCGCTGGCTACAACTACGCCTTCCCCATCAGTGGCACCCTGCCCCTCTATGTCGAGGCTGGCATTGCAGCAAAATACGTATGGCAGAACGAAAACGGCCGGAAGTTCAATATGCTTTCAGCGAAAGTCCCTGTCAACCTTCTTTTCTCCTATCCTGTCAACGAGAGCTTCTCCATCGAGCCATACGCCGGTCTCTACCTGCGCGGCAACATCTTCGGAAAAATCAAGTATGACGGCCAAAGCGATGGCGGTTACAGCTATGACATCGATGATGACGATGACTACTGGGATGACGATGATATGGTCGACGACTGGGACAGCTGGAGTGAATCGAGAGCTTTAGCTTCTTCCGACGATGGCAATGAAAGCTTAGACATCTTCTCGAAGGACGATATGGGCGACGCAGCCTGTAAGCGCATCCAGCTCGGCATGCAGTTCGGTGTACGTGCCCGCATCAACAAACAGTTCCTCATTGGCGTGGGCTACTCGATGGACTTGACGAACATCAGCAAATACACGTTATATAACACCGACATTACGAGCAAGTTCCACTCCTTCGACATCACCTTAGGATATTGCTTCTAAATCTTTTGCTGATTTGTGAAAAAGCAGGCGGATTGTTTGGCTGTTCGCCTGCTTTTTCGTATCTTTGCACACTATCAACAATGCATGGAGACCTATGACTGTCAAGGATATATTCGAGCTGCGCAAACAAGGGCGCATAGAGGAGGCCTACGAGGCTATCAGGCCGATGTACGCAGTACATAAAGGGCACTACACCACGCTCTGCATGTTCTGGACTGCCAGCGACATACTGAAGAAGCGGGCGCAGGAGAAAAGGGTAGGGGAGGCTCTGAAAATCTTCGAGGCTCTGCTGCGTATACTGCCCACCGTCGACGACCGCGACCACCGCGCTCACAGCAGCGTGCTCTACGATGCCGTCATGCTGAGCAAGGAGACGGCTGAGTTCAGCATGCTCAGCTTCCTGGAACGCTACGGCGTAGGAAATCTTGCCGAGGCCGACTGGCAGGGCATCACCACCCAGCCGCCGACACCCGGGCCCCAACACCCCGTACCGTCGGTTGCACACCAGTTGCTGACGCAGGCCTTCCACGAAATCCAGCAGCAGCCCACTGCCGACAATGCCCTCCGCATCATGCCACTGCTCGAAGAAGCCATGCGCCGCACACCACGCAACAAGAACTGCCAGCGCTATATGGCCGTCATCTACCGCATCATGGGCGAGCACGACAAGGCGGCCGGCATCTACCGCCAACTGCTCACACGCCACCACGACAGCTACCTCTATGCCGAACTGGCCGAACTGACCGCCGACACAGGCCAGAAGGCTGCCCTGCTCTGTCAGGCCATCCAAAACCAGCGTCAGGAGCAGTTCCGCACCGGCTACCGTCTCGCCCTCGCCCGGCTCCTCATTGGCCGAGACAACGCCCGCGCTGCCCACGAACTGCAGAAGGTTGTCGCCGCCCGCCGCGCCCAGGGTCTCGCCACAGGCCGTGAACTCCAGTCCCTGCTCGCACAGGTCGCCGATACCCAACCCACTACCGACACTGAGCAGCAGGACTTCTACAAACGAATGGCCACGAAATACCCTGTATAATTACTTACCGCTGACTATCTTCTTGATGTCGTTCAGCTTGTTCAGCGCTTCAAGGGGCGTCAGGTTGTTCACGTCGAGGCCGAGGATTTCGTCGCGCACCTGACAGAGCACGGGATCGTCCAACTGGAAGAACGAGAGCTGCATGCCCTCACGACTGTTAGCAATCTCGGCAGTTGGCTTGCCGACGGTGCCCACTTGGGCGTTGTCGTTCTCCAACTGCTTCAGGATGACGTTGGCGCGCTTGACGATGCTCCGGGGCATTCCCGCAATCTCGGCCACATGGATACCAAAGCTGTGCTCCGAGCCGCCCTTCTCGAGCTTGCGCAGGAAGATGACCTTGCCGTCGACCTCCTTCACCGAGACGTTGTAGTTCTTGATGCGCGAGAAATTCTTCTCCATCTCGTTCAGCTCGTGGTAGTGGGTGGCGAAGAGCGTGCGCGGCCGGCCTGCCTTGGTGTTCTCGTGCAGGTATTCAACGATGGCCCAGGCTATTGAGATGCCGTCGTAGGTCGACGTGCCGCGGCCCAGCTCGTCGAAGAGCACCAGCGAGCGGCTGCTGACGTTGTTCAGGATGTTCGAGGCCTCAGTCATCTCGACCATGAACGTCGATTCGCCGAGCGAGATATTGTCCGACGCGCCCACACGGGTGAAGATTTTGTCCACCAAGCCGATTTTCGCAGCCTCTGCGGGCACGAAGCAGCCCACCTGGGCCAACAGCACAATGAGGGCCGTCTGGCGCAGCAGCGCCGACTTACCGGCCATGTTAGGACCAGTGATGATGATAATCTGCTGGCGCTCGTTGTCTAAGAGGATGTCGTTGGGAATATACGGCTCGCCTATGGGCAGCTCCTGTTCAATGACTGGGTGGCGGCCCTGGCGGATGTCGAGCACCGTGCCGCTGTCGATGACAGGGCGGATGTAGCGGTTCTCCTCGGCGGTCTTGGCAAACGAGAGCAGACAGTCGAGGTGGGCCAGCAGGTTGGCATTGATTTGTATCTGCGGAATAAACTCCTGCATGGCCAGCACCAGCTCGTTGAACAGCTTGGTTTCGAGCGACAGAATCTTGTCCTCAGCACCGAGAATCTTCTCCTCGTACTCCTTCAGCTCCTGCGTGATGTAGCGCTCGGCCTGCGCCAGCGTCTGCTTGCGCACCCATTCCTGCGGCACCAGGTCCTTATACGTATTACGTACCTCGAGGTAGTAGCCGAAGACGTTGTTGTAGCCTATCTTCAGGCTCTGTATGCCCGTCAGCTCGGCCTCGCGCTGCTGAATCTGCAGCAGGTAGTCCTTGCCGCTATAGGCAATGTGGCGCAGTTCGTCGAGCTCCTGGTTTACGCCGTCGCGGATGACGCCGCCCTTCTGAACCAGCTGTGGCGGGTCGGGCTGTATCTCACGCTCAATACGGTCGCGGAGCGATTCGCAGAGGTTCAGCCGCTCGCCGACGCGCTTCAGGGCGTCGTTCTGGGCGTAGAGGCACGCCGTCTTGATGGGGTGGATGGCCTGCAGGGCTGTCTTGAGTTGGACAACCTCGCGCGGAGAAACGCGCCCCACGGCCACCTTCGAGATGATACGCTCCAAGTCGCCGACGCGGTGCAGCTGCTCGTCGATGCACTGGCGGAACTCCGGCTCGCGGTAGTAATACTCCACAATGTCTAAGCGCTCGTTGATGGGCCGCTCGTCCTTCAGCGGGAACACGAGCCAGCGGCGCAGCAGTCGGCCACCCATCGGCGAGACCGTCTTGTCGACCACGTCGAGCAGCGACTTGCCGTCTTCCTGCATGGGCTGAATCAGCTCTAAGGAGCGGATGGTGAACTTGTCAAGCCGGACGTACTTCTCCTCCTCGATGCGCTGTAGCGAGGTGATATGGGCTATCTGGGTGTGCTGGGTCAACTCCAGATACTGGAGAATTGCTCCTGCGGCAATCATACCGTTTTTCAAGTGGTCAACACCGAAGCCCTTCATCGACTTCACGTGGAAGTGCTTCAGCAGCTTCTGCATGGCACTCTGCTCCGTGAACACCCAGTCGTCGAGTTCAAACGTGAAGAGCTTCGTGCCGAATTGCTGCTCAAAGTCCTTCTTGCGCTGGCGGTCCACCAGCACCTCCTTCGGCTGCAGGTTGCCGAGCAGCTTCTCCACGTAGTCGTAGGTGCCCTCACCCGTCAGGAACTCGCCCGTCGAGATGTCGAGGAACGAGACGCCGCAGGCCGCCTTGCCGAAATGAACGGCACAGAGGAAATTGTTTTCCTTGTAGTTCAGCACATTGTCGCTGAGGGCCACGCCCGGCGTCACCAACTCCGTGATGCCGCGCTTGACGAGCTTCTTCGTCAGCTTCGGGTCTTCGAGCTGGTCGCAGATGGCCACGCGCTTACCGGCCCGGATTAGCTTCGGCAGGTAGGTGTCGAGGGCGTGATGGGGAAATCCCGCCATCTCGTCGCCCTTGTTGTAGCCGTTGTTGCGGTGGGTCAGGGTAATACCCAGTATCTTCGCCGCCGTCACCGCATCCTCGCAGTACGTCTCGTAGAAGTCGCCGCAGCGGAACAGCAGCACCGCGTCGGGGTGCTTCGCCTTCAGGTCGAAGAACTGCTTCATCATCGGGGTCAGCTCCCCGTCTTTCTTTGCCATCGTCGTTTTCTGTTTTTCTGATTTGAGCGCAAAGTTACAACTTTTTCCCGAAAAGCGGGCGGCGTTTCCCAAAAAAACCTTATTTTTGCAGGCTTAAAGCAAGAAAGCTATGGACAACGACAGCCATATTATCCTAATTTTGCGCCCCACGGGGAAGTGGGACATCGTGAAAGCCGAGCTGAAGCTGGTTGTCTCCACGGGGCGGTTCATGATGGTGGAACGGAGCGTCAGGAACAGCAGGGTGGAGGAGGGCAACGAACGGCTGCGGCAGTTGGCCACGGCCTGCGAGGACCTGGAGCCGCAGAGCCTCTACGTGCGCTATGCCAACCGCAAGATGTTCCGCCAGGAAAAGGACTTCTGGGCCAGCGACGACGCCACCGTCCGACGCCATGTGAAGCGCATGGCCGACCGCAGGCTGACGGAGGCCGTCAAGCTGGCCGACGAGCTGGACATACCGACACTCTATGCCGCCAAGGACACCACCGCACTCCACATTGACGAGCGGCTGCGGCTGCTCGTGGGCACAGAGGCAACACCGATCATGAACTTCAGGCGCCATGAAGGCGGCATCAGCTACAGCCTGCAGCTGCGCATAGGCGAAACGCTGTTGATGTCGCCATCGGAACACAAGATAACGGTGCTCACCCACGAGCCGGGGCTCTTCATTGCCGACGGCGACATCATGACGCTGTGCCCGGGCTTCAGCGCCAAGCTGCTGCTGCCCTTCACGACAAAGGCCACCGTCGAGATTCCGCCGCACATGGAGAACGAGTACTTCCGCAAGTTCATCATGCCTAACGTGACAAAGGCGGACATTCGAGCAGAAGGGTTTGAGATTGACGACATCAACGAGCAGCCCCGGCCACAGCTGACCGTCGAGAATACCATCGACGGACGGCAGCAGCTGGCACTGTCGTTCCGCTACGGCAACATGGTTTACACGCCCTATAGTACTGCCAGCGGCAAGGTGACCCTGCATGAAGACGGCAACGGGTTCAGGTTCTCACGCCTCAGGCGCAACAAGCCCGAAGAACAGCGCTTCTTCAACCTGCTACAGCTGGCAGAGCCGCAAACATCGCCGCACGGCGAAATACGCTTCGCCGGGCTGCACTCGCTCATCGACTGGCTGCGCCAGCACGGTGAGGCACTTAGGGCGCAAGGGTTCGACGTCGTTCAGCCTTCCGACCGTATCTACTATATCGGAAAACTCAGCGTGGAACAGCACGAAAACTGGCACAGCGACTGGCTACAGACGGAGGTGACCGTCGTGCTCGACAACGGGCGCATGCGCATTCCCTTCGCCGATCTCCGCGATACCATTCTGCGCGGGGAGCAAGACTATATGCTTCCTACCGGCGAACGCCTGCTCATTCCTCAGGAATGGCTGAGCCGCTACAGCAACCTGATCCTGATGGGCCGCCGCAAGGGCACAGCCTTGTTGCTGCATAGCAGCCAGCTCCCCGCCGCCACGCCCGGCACTTCTCCGACGGGTACTGCCTCCACGCCTCCATTTCCCTCGGACTGCCACGAGGCTCCTCCCGCCTCCCTCCGCGCCACACTCCGCCCCTACCAGCTGACGGGCTATGAGTGGCTTTGGCAGAACCTGACCAACCAGACGGGCTGCTGCCTCAGCGACGAGATGGGACTGGGCAAGACGCTGCAGACCATTGCCCTGCTGCTGAATTACAAGGAAACGGCCAAGCAACAGAACCGGGCGATACCCCCGCCCGGCTGCCTCTTCAGCGACGAGGAGATGCGAGGCGTCGCCCCAACAGGGAAACCGTTGGGAACACTGGAATACCGCACGTCGCTGGTCGTGGCACCGGCCTCGGTGGTCCATAACTGGCAGAACGAGCTGAATCGCTTCGCACCGTCGCTTCTGGTCTGTAACTACACCGGCGACCCCGACCGCCGCCGCGACAAGCGCAAGGCACTGATGCAGTGGGACGTGGTGCTGACCACCTACCGCACCCTGCAGAACGACATCGGCCACCTGTCGCGCTACGGCTTCGGCATCGTCGTCTTCGACGAGAGCCAGGCCTTCAAGACCGCCACGTCGCAGATTCACGAAGCCGTCTGCCAGCTCAACGCCCTCCACCGCATGGCCCTCAGCGGCACGCCCGTTGAGAACAACCTCGGCGAGCTGTGGAGCCTGATGAACGTACTGAACCCCTGCCTGCTGGGCGACTGGCAGACTTTCCAGCAGTCGTTCGCCCTGCCTATTGCCCACGCCCTGGAGGAAGAGCGCACACAGCTGCTGCGCCGCCTGATAGCCCCATACTTCCTGAAGCGCACCAAGGAGGAAGTGCTCACCGATCTGCCCGAACGGCAGGACGAAATCGTGGTCTGCCCCATGACCGAGCAGCAGGAGCATGAATATGCCGAAGAACTGTCGAAGGCCCGCAACGAATGGCTCGATACGGAGACGCGCTCCACCGTCAGCATGCTGGCCGCCATCACGCGACTACGGATGATTGCCAACGGCGAGGGAAAGATTCAGACCGTCTTCGAGCAACTGGAGCAGCTGCGCGGCACGCGCCACAAGGTGCTCATCTTCAGTGAGTACGTCACACTGCTTGATAACGTTGCCGGCAAGATGAAAGAGCGCGGCTGGCAGTATGAGATGCTGACGGGAAAGACGCAACGGCGCGAGCAGGTGATAGCCCGCTTCCAGCAGACTGCCGACTGCCAGTTCTTCCTCATCTCGCTGAAGGCCGGCGGCGTAGGGCTGAACCTGACGGCTGCCGACTACGTGCTGCTGCTCGACCCGTGGTGGAACCTGGCCGCCGAGGAGCAGGCCATAGCCCGCGCCCACCGCATAGGCCAGCACCACCCGGTCTTCGTCTACCGCTATGTCTCAGAAAAAACGCTCGAGGAGCAGATTCTCACCCTGCAGCAGCGCAAGCAGACACTCATTGACAGCGTTATGCCCTTCATCTGCCGCGAGGAGTAATGCCTACACCTCACACGGTGCATAGCTTGATGCCCGCCTCCTCGGCAAAGGCAATAGCGCCGTAGATGCGGTTATGCGCCTCCTCGTAGCTGCACTCACGGAACTCAATGAGGTCGGTGGGCAGTTCGAGCAGCTCTTCCAGCTCATCATCTTCGAGCCAGAGCCTATAGAACGACTCCTTGACACCCAGACAATAGACATCGACCATAAACAACGCCGCACTCACACGCCCGCCAGTGTGACGGCGGGTAACCACTACGTAGATGATGCCACTGTGGGGTATCTCCTCAGTCGCGTAGCACGTACCAATGGGCACCGTGCGCATACGTTGTCTGAGATACTGTTCGGGCGAGAGCTCCTGCTGGCTCCCTCCTGTCTGCTTTTTCTGTTTCTTCTTTGCCATAGCAACTGATTTATTCTGTTGTCAACGAAGGGGAAACCCACCATCTCTTCGCCTTCAGATCGAAGAACTGCTTCATCATCGGGGTCAGCTCCCCGTCATTCTTTGCCATCTCTTTTCTATTTTGCCGCAAAGTTAGCTATTTTTCATGACTATCGTGATTATTTCCGCCAAAAACTTGCAAAACATTGGCATTATTTGTATTTTTGCACCAACAAAAACGTAATAGCTATGAGTTTGTTGAAATCTATTCTAAACACGGTGTTCAAGTCTGCCGTTGAGAGCTTTACCCAGCAAGAGGAGCGGCCTGTCAGGTCGGCTAACGTCACTCCTAAGTACAAACCCGAAGGCGAGGATATCATAGATTTCCCTGAGTATTTTGCTGAGATTCTCAGCTCGGAGTTCCCGCAGTACAGCACGAAGCGCGATGTGCCCGTGACCGACCTTGCTGGTTTTGCCACCGACGAGTTCAAACTCTACGAGACACGCCCGCTACAGTCGTACAAGGCCGAATGGGGCCAGCCTTACACCTTTGTCCTTTACAAAGGCGGCACACCCGTGGGCGTCGTGATGCTTGGCTCGGGCAACAGCCACAGCAAGAAGGTGAAGTTCCTGATTTCCAGGATGTATGCCAAGAAGATGGGGCTGCCGTACATCAACTTCTACACGCAGCTCCCGAACGAAAGGGCTTACGTCATCAACCGCATCAAGGAATTTATGAACGCCTGACGCTTCAGGGAAAAGGGGATGCAACTATTTGCGCCTGCGAAGGACGAAGCGGTGCCAACGGCTATCAAGGTCTTGCAGGCGGCCCGGCTCCGTACCGTCCCGTGATCGCCAACTTGGCGATTCAAACCAATTCCCCTTTTCCCTTTTACCAACACCTGTCACCCAACACCCATCACCCCAATGCAGAGCATCATCGACCTTCTTGGCGAACAGCAGACCTGGGAAGAGTTCCTGACCTACCGCCTACTGAAAGGCCGCTTCAACTGGTACGAATTCGACGAGGCCGACACCTACGTCTCTGAGGCACAGTACCGCGACGTCGTGGGACGGCTGCAGCGCGGTGAACCGCTGTCGGTTCCTTCGCGTCACCTGGTCAACAAGATGGGCAACGGGAAAAAGCGGGTGGTCTACAGCTTCCCGCCCGACGAGATGATTGTACTGAAGGCGATGACTTTTCTGCTTTACCATTACGACTCACAACTCGCGCCCAACTGCTACTCGTTCCGGCGCGGACAGACGGCACACGAGGCCATCAGCCATCTGGTCCGCACCATCAACAACCGGCCGATGTGGGCCTACAAACTCGACATCCACAACTATTTCAACTCCATCTCCATTCCGCTGCTGCTGCCAATACTCAGCGAGGTGCTGGCCGACGACCCGCCGCTATACGCATTTTTTGAACGGCTGCTCACCGACGGCCGGGCACGCGTCGGCGACGAAATAATCAGCGAGGAGCGCGGCGTCATGGCGGGCACGCCCACGTCGCCGTTCCTCGCCAACATCTACCTGCGCGAGGTGGACCACCACTTTGCAGAGACCGGTGTGCTCTACGCCCGCTATTCTGACGACATCATCCTCTTTGCGCCCAACCGAGAGACGCTCGACCGGCACATCGGCGATCTAAACGCCTTTCTCGAAAAATACCGCCTCGAAGTGAACCCCGACAAGGTGAGAATCTACCAACCCGACGAGGCGTTCGACTTCTTAGGCTTCAAGTGTAAGGGGCGCAACATCGACATAGCCGACGCAACAAGACGCAAGATGAAGGAGAAAATCAGGCGAAAGGCCCGCTCACTGCAGCGCTGGCGCAGTAAGAAGGGCATTGCTGCCGAAAAGGCCATGAAAGTGCTGATCCGTTATTTCAACAGGAAGTTCTTCGAGAGCGACGACCCCTCGGAACTGACCTGGTCAAGATGGTTCTTCCCCATCATCAACCAGACAGAGGGCCTTCGCGAGATTGACCATTACCTGCAATATAACCTGCGCTATGTGGCGACAGGCCGGCACAACAATGCCAACTACCGCACGCGCTATGACCTGCTAAAGCAGCTGGGCTATCGGAGTCTGGTTCACGAGTTCTATAGGTAATATAGGTAAAAGGAAGCGAATTAAAATTCCGTGTGGTGATAAATGTATTAATGAAAGTTAAACGATTTCGTCCTCAGGCTGTGTGTAGTCTCTCCACTTGATGTCAGAAGTATAACAGGCGGCTATTTTCACGAGCCTATCGAATAAATCGTACTTCGGATCA
>JAFPVW010000010.1 GCA_017395215.1 Prevotella sp.
CTCTGCGCGAGCGTGAGCCGCAGCGCACACTCGTTATCGGCAGCAACATGTGGCAGAGCTACGGCACCATCAAGGACTTGAAGGTGCCCGAGGGCGACAAGAACATCATCCTCTCGTTCCACTACTACAACCCGATGATCCTGACGCACTACGGCGCTTGGTGGACACCCATCGGCAAGTATACCGGCAAGGTCAACTATCCTGGCATCCTTGTGTCGAAGGAAGACTTTGAGGCTGCTCCCGACTCGCTGAAGCCTGAACTGGAGCAGTACACCAAGGAGGAGTGGAACATCGACAAGATCCGGCAGGACTTCGCCGACGCCATTGCCGCTGCCAACAAGTATGGCCTGCAGCTGTTCTGCGGCGAGTGGGGCGTCTACGAGCCCGTCGACCGCGAGCTGGCCTACAAGTGGACGAAGGACATGCTGACCGTCTTCAAGGAGAACAACATCGCCTGGACGACGTGGTGCTACGATGCCGACTTCGGCTTCTGGGACCAGCAGAAGCATACGTTCAAGGACAAGGGGCTGGTGGACTTGCTGATGGGTATTTGATATGAAGGCATTTCGATTATTCGTTGGCACATTGCTGGCTGTTTCGTCTGTCACGGCGGAGGCTCAGACCTACCCCACGAAACTGCTCAGCCATGAGGCGCAGATTGACGGCATCATCAGCCGGATGACGTTGGAAGAGAAGGTGGCTATGCTTCACGGCAAGAACATGTTCTCGTCGGCGGGCATCGAGCGGCTGGGCATTGCCGATATGGAGTATGCCGACGGTCCGTTCGGCATCCGCGAGGAGATGGAGCCCCATTCATGGAATTCTGCCCATCTGACCACCGACTCGGCCACGTTCTTTCCCACGGGGTCGGCGCTGGCTGCGACGTGGAGCACAGAGTGGGCCTACGCCTATGGGCGGGGCATGAGCCGTGAGGCCCGGTTGCGCGGCAAGGACATGATACTCGGCCCAGCCATCAACATACAGCGCATACCCACCGGCGGGCGCACGTATGAATACTTGAGCGAGGACCCGCTGCTCAGCGGCCTGCTGGCTGTGGCCTACACACGTGGCGCACAGGACGACGGTACGGCCGTCTGTCTGAAGCATTACGCGCTGAACAACCAGGAGGACCATCGTGGCACGGTCGACGTGCGCATCTCTGAACGCTCCATGCACGAGATCTACCTGCGGCCGTTCGAGATGGCCGTCTGTCAGGCTGATGCTTGGGGCTTGATGGCAGCTTATAATAAGGTGAATGGCCGCTGGTGCTCGGAGAACAACTACCTGCTGACCGATGTGCTACGCAATAAGTGGGGCTTCCCCGGTATGGTCATCAGCGACTGGGGCGGTGTCCACTCTACCGCCGACGCCGTCACGTCGGGCATGAATGTCGAGATGCCCGGCAGCCGGTTCATGGGTCAGGCATTGCTCGACTCGGTGAAGGCCGGAAAGGTGAGCGAGGAGGTCATCAACCAGCGCGTCAGAGAGATTCTCAGGGTGCGGCTGACGGTAAAGCCCATTGCCAAGGAGGAGGCCAACAAGACGCCCGTCGGCAATGCCGAAGAGATGGCGACGGCCCTCGAGGTGGCGCGGCGCTCCATCGTGCTGCTGAAGAACGACGGTCTGCTGCCTATCGACTTGAAACAGATGAAGCGCATTGCCGTCATCGGCGAGAATGCTGTGACGCGTATGGCGCAAGGCGGCGTTGGTGCCGGCGTGAAGACACGGCGTGAGGTGACGCCGCTCGAAGGTTTGAAAGCCTTGCTTGGCAGCAGCGTGGAGATCAGCTACGCTCCCGGCTACAAGAGCTTAGGCCGTGGTGGCCGCAACAGGCGTCAGAGTCCGCAGCAGACCGCCGACCCCCAGCTGACGGCTGAGGCCGTGCAGATAGCACAGCAGGCTGACCTCGTACTCTTCTTTGCCGGCAACAACCGCGAAGTGGAGACTGAGGGCTCCGACCGCAAGAGCATCACGCTGCCGTCAGGACAGGACGAGCTGGTGGCTGCATTGGCCAAGGCCAACAAGCGGCTCGTGACGGTTATCGTCTCTGGCGGTCCCGTCGATGTATCCACCGTCAACGAAGTCTCAGGCGCGCTTGTCGCCTCATGGTTCAACGGTTCGATGGGCGGTCAGGCATTGGCCGAGGTGCTTACCGGACAGGTATCGCCGTCGGGCAAGCTGCCGATGACGTGGCCCAGGAAGCTGGAGGATGTGCCCGCCTACGCCTTAGGTACCTATCCTCAGAACACCGAGAACAGTCAGGGCGACATCTTCGTCGGACTGGTCAATCAGGGCGAGAACCACCGTGCTGCACGCGCTGCCAATCAGCCCGTAGCCAACTATTCAGAGGAGTCGCTCGTGGGCTATCGCTGGTACGATACCAAGAATGTCGCCGTTGCCTATCCCTTCGGTTTTGGTCTTTCCTACGCCACATTCCAGTACAGCAAGTTGCGCGTGACTCCCACCGCTACAGGCTTCGACGTGAGCTTCACGCTTACCAACACATCCGATTGTGATGCCGAGGAGGTGGCACAGGTCTACGTCTCGCGCCCCAACTCAGCCATCGAGCGTCCCGTCAAGGAACTGAAGGCTTTCCAGCGCGTGGCCTTGAAGGCACATAAGCGTCAGAAAGTCAGCATCGCCCTGCGCTATGCCGACCTCTGCCATTGGGATGAAGCCCATCAGCGTTGGCTGCTGGAAGCTGGCGACCTCACCGTCCTCGTCGGCGGTTCGTCCGACAATCTGCCATTGAGTCAAACTACAACCATCAATTAAAAACTATACGAAGATGAATAAACTATTGGTACTGACCGCCCTCGCCGCATTGTTCGTGTTGCCGGGCTGTGCACAGCAGAAGAATTCCCCGTCATTCGACGAAGTGTTGAACTCACGTCGCAGTATTCGTAACTACGACGCCACGAAGAAAATCACGGAGCAGGAGGTGCGCACGCTCCTAACGGCTGCACAGGAAGCACCCTCGTGGGCCAACCAACAGCCGACAAAGTACTATGTGGCCATCTCACCTGAGAAGCTGGCCGCCGTGCAGGACCTCGTCGGCAGCAACAAGGACCGCATCAAGAACGCCCCCGTGCTCATCGTCTCGACCTACGAGCGCGGCAAGTCGGGCTTCTTCCGCGGCAACCCCGCCAACGAGGTGGGCGACGGCTGGGGAGCCTACGACAATGGTCTTTCTAACTGCTATCTCGTGCTTCAGGCCCGCGCCATGGGTTTCGACACGCTTATCATGGGCATGCGTGATGCCGACAAACTCCGTGCCCTGTTCGCCATCCCTGAGAACGAGACCGTGATGGCCGTCATCGCCCTCGGCTACCGTGCTGCCGAGCCCGTGCAGCCCCGTCACCGTCCGTTCGACGACGTTGTCAAATTTTATTAAGTCATGACTATGAAAGTAGGAATAATCGGGACGGGATGGATTGCTGAGAAGGCGGCCATCACGCTGAATGGACTGGAGACCTGCGAGGCCTACGCCGTCGGGTCGCGCAGGAAGGAAACGGCAGAGGCTTTCGCCGCAAAGTGGAACATCGCAAAGGCTTACGGCTCGTATGCGGAACTGATTGCCGACCCTGACGTAGACCTCGTCTATATCGGCACGCCTCACTCGCACCACTACGACGTGACGCGCGAGGCTCTGCTGGCCGGCAAGCCGTGTCTGGTAGAGAAGGCGTTTATGGCCAATGCCCGTCAGACAAAGGAAATCATCGACCTGGCCCACGAGCGGGGCGTCTTCCTCGCTGAGGCCATCTGGACGCGTTACCAGCCTGCCGTCGGCATCGTGCGCAAGCTGATTGCCGACGGGCGCATCGGTGAGCCCCGGCTCATTACCGCCACGCTGGGCTACTCGATGGGCGACAAGCCCCGCATCATGCGGCCCGACCTCTGCGGCGGTGCCTTGCTCGACCTCGGCGTCTATGCGCTGAACTTCGTGCGGATGTTCACCGACAGCGACATCGATACCATCGACGGCCATTGCGTGAAGTCGGCGACGGGCATGGACCTCACCAACGCCATCACCATTATCCTCAAGGACGGCATCCTGGCCAATGTACAGTCGTCGGCACAATGCGTGGGCGACAACATCGGCGTCATTGCCGGCACTGAGGGCAATCTCATCATCGACAACATCAATAATCCCCAGACAATTACGGTGAATGGTCCCGACCGCACCTACGTCGAGACCATCCGCGTGCCGCAGCAGATTACGGGCTACGAGTACCAGTTCCTGGTCTGCCGCCAGGCACTCATCGACGGTCTGAAGGAACCCCGTGAGATGTCTCACGCCGAGACGCTCTACATGATGCAGCTCATGGACGACCTCCGCCTGAAGTGGAGCGTCCGCTATCCGATGGACGAGGACTAAGCCAACATGACCATGCGGAAACTGTTACTGACATTGGCTCTCTTGCCGCTGGTGGCTTCGGCCCAGCGCGAACTGCTGCTCGACGGCTCGCTCTCTGACGACGAGGCGGCGGCCAGGCCTTTTGTCTTTAACAACTTCCGCGATGCCGTAGCCCACTTCGCCGACACCACCACGCTCTATGTCCGTCCAGGCGTCTACTGGGTTAACGACCCCGACCAGCCCGAGGTGGTGCGTGGCGAGAATGGCCGCGAGCCCTTCGGTTGCGTCATTCGTAGTAAGGTATTGCGCCTTGTTGGACTCGATGCCGACGCCCGCAACACGGTGCTCGCCTCGGCCCGCGGCCAGATGCAGGGAGCCGTCGGCAACTTCACGATGTTCGACATCTATTGCGACTCGCTACAGGTGGAGAACCTGACGCTCGGCAATTTCTGCAATGTCGATCTCGACTACCCGCTGAATCCCGCCCTCTCGCGCAAGAAGCGCAGCGACGCCATCACCCAGGCCCACGTCGGCTACGTTCACGGCCGGAGTCTGCAGGCTAAGAATGTCCGCTTCATCAGTCGCCTGAACCTGAACCCACTGAACGGAGCCACCGAATCTTACTACGAGGACTGCCACTTCGAGTGTACCGACGATGCGCTCAACGGCACGGCTGTCTATCGCCATTGCGACTTCGACCTCTACGGTCAGAAGCCTTTCTGGAGCACCTTCGGGCGTGGCGCGATGTTCATCGACTGCGACTTCTACCTGAAAGGCCCAAGCCGCGAGATGTTCTTCTGCAAGCAGGGAGGCCCCTTGACCGTCGTCGACTGCCGCTACCACGTCCCCGACGACAGCATCTACATCGGCTGGACGGCCTATCCGCAGCGCTGGCTCCGCTGCTACCAGAGCGGCTTCACGCTGAACGGCAAGCCCTACGTCATCGGCCACCGCCACCCCGAGAACACCGTCCTCATGTCCCCTATGCTGCAACAGCGTTGCAGCGCCTCCCTCCAGCCGCCTTTCCTTGCTATCAGCCGCCACGAGGCCGACCTCCGCTCGCCCGCCACACTCACTCTCAGCTCCGACAGCGATGCCACGTGGCGCATGGAGCCTGGCTACGAGTCGTTCGCCTCACTCACTCAAACCAGCGGTGGTAAGGCCACCTTCACCCTGACGAACGAGACAAACGAAAACGCCACTTTCTGTATCGTCGCGACTACCGCCGACGGTCGCGAGGCGGCTAGCCACATCGTCCTAAAGCCCTCGCTGCTGTCATCGCCCGCCCTATTGCGCAAGCCGCGCATCAGCCGGCGTGCCGACAGCCTCTTGCTCGACTATCGCCTTAACCTGCAGGGCTGCCGCGACGAGTCGCGCATCACGTGGCAACGCGATGGCATCGTCGTCAGCACCACCCACGACACTCCCCAGCGTACATACCACCTGACGGAAGCCGACGCCGGCCGCACCATTACGGCCGTTATCGAGCCGAAGTCCAGTCGCAGCGACTACGGCTCCGCCACATCTGTTACGTTGAAAGCGAAACGCCAGAAACGCATTGACAGCCTCTCGACCGACTTCCACGACTTCCCCTGCCAGTGGCAGCCGGAGACCATTGAAGGCTACTGGACCGTTGACGGCTTCAAGCCTGCCGACACTGATGCCTATGACTGGCACTTCGACCGCAACCGTCCGATGTGGGAGTATGGCGAGGGCTTCAATGGTGCCGTCGGCAAGGGCTTGCTTCAGGCTCAGCGGGGAGCCCGTCTGAGGTATACGCCTGTCAAACGTACCTATAATAATATGTCGCTTACGCTGAATGTCGACCCCACGAAGACTGCCGGGCAGGGCTTCGGTTCGGCTACGGGCCAGTATATGGACGTCTGCCTGAAGTTCGATACGCGCTCGTTGACGGGCTACGGTCTCCGCATCGTCCGCACCGCGAAGCACGCCAAGGCCGTCGACTTCTTGTTGGTGGAATACAAGGATGGGGTAGTCACCCCTCTGACCGCCCCCGTCAGCGCCACCTGCTACCGCACGGGCTGCACCATTGTCCTCAGCTATGCCAATGGTCAGCTCACAGCCCGTGTAGAGACCACTACGCCCCGTCCCGCCGACAGCACGCTGCCCCATGCCGTCAGTCTCTCGGCTCCCGTTGCTTCCAATCCCTTCGGCGGCATTCACATCCAGCATACGGGCTCGTGCGGCGAAAGTACCACCATGCTTCATCGTCTCCATGCGGTGTGGGCTGAATTGTAATTAATCGCTTGTTTGCTTGCAGGTTTGGGGAATTATTTGTACCTTTGCAACCAACAACAATCGAGACGCAAAAACAAATCGGAATGAGAAGAACGATGATTACTGCCCTGTGCGGACTGACTGTCAGTCTGGCACAGGCACAACTGACAGCCGACTCGCTGGCACTTCAGGAGGTCGTGGTAACGGGTACGCGCAATGCTACCGACGTTCGGCATCTGCCAATGACGGTGACCGTCGTCGGGCACGACCTGCTGACGGCGGAACATCAGCCAAGCGTGCTGCCGACGGTGATGCGCGAGGTGCCCGGACTCTTTGTCACATCGCGCTCGATGATGGGCTACGGCGTGTCAACGGGTGCTGCGGGTGGCATCAACCTGCGCGGCATCACGGGTGGCGCGGGCCAGCTGATGGTGCTCATCGACGGCCATCCACAGTATCAGGGCATCTATGGCCACCCCATCTCCGACAGTTACCAGACGATGATGGTGGAGCGTGTCGAGGTGCTTCGCGGCCCCGCTTCCGTGCTCTACGGCTCTAACGCGATGGGTGGCGTTCTCAATATCGTTACCCGGGGCTCCAAAGCAGGTCGCGATGGTATCGCGACAAACGTGACGGTAGGGGCTGGCAGCTATGGCACCGTACAGACGGAGGCCTCCAACCAAGTGCGCAGCGGCAAGTTCAGCAGTACTGTTGCCGCACAGTATAACCGCACCGACAACCACCGCCCCCGCATGGGCTTCGAGCAGTATGGCGGCTACCTGAAGCTGGGCTACGACCTCAACGACCACTGGAACGTCTACGTCGATGCCAACCTGACGCGCTTCAACGCCAGCTATCCCGGCTCTACCGAAAAGCCGATGTACGACGCCGACCAGTGGATTACGCGCGGCGTGGTCTCGGCAGCCGTCGAGAACCACTACGGTCGCACGAGTGGTGCCGTGAGCGTCTACTCGAACTTCGGCCGCCACAAGATTGACGACGGCACCGCCGACCCTGCCAAGCCCACTGCCCGCTACTTCCGCTCAAAGGACGCGCTGACGGGCGTATCCTGGTATCAGCACATCAATCTCCCCCTCTTCGGGAGGGGGCTGGGGGGAGGCTTAACCGTCGGTGCCGACTACATGCACATCTACGGCAACGCCTACTACACCTCGAAGGAGACGGGCGAGATACTTGAAACACCCAACAAGCAGAGCGGCAAGTCGTACCGCAACGAGATTGCCGGCTACGTCGACTTCCGTCAGGATCTTCTGGAGTGGCTCACTGTCGACCTTGGCGCGCGCCTCGACCATCACTCCATCACCGGCACGGAGTTTGTGCCGCAGGCTGGCGTCGTCGTGCGTCCAATTGATACTGGCGAGATCAAGGCAATGGCCAGCAAGGGCTTCCGTAACCCGTCGATGCGCGAGATGTATCTCTATCCCCCGTCGAACACCGACCTCAAGCCTGAGCGCCTCTGGAACTACGAGCTGTCGTGGCGCCATCGTTTGAGCGACGGCTTTACCTACGGCGCGAACCTTTTCTATATTAAGGGCGACAATATGATCCAGACAATGCCTGTCGACGGTAAACCGCGTAACATGAATACCGGCGAGATAGAGAACTGGGGCTTCGAACTGGAAGTGAAATATCCCATTGGCCGCTACATCGACGTCCGCGCCAACTCGGCCTACCTGCACATGAAGAACAAGGTGGTGGCTGCGCCTGAAGGCATGGGCTATATCGGTGCCGACTATCATCAGGGTAAGTGGTTTGCTACGCTGGGCCTGCAGCGTATCGAGGACCTCTATACCGCCGTGGGCGACGCCGAGACGAAGGAGAACTTCTGGCTGCTTAATGCCTCTGTCACCTACTCACTCATGCGCAATTTCAGCCTCTGGGTGCGCGGAGAGAACCTTTTTGCGCAAAAATACGAGATCAACCTCGGCTACCCGATGCCCCGCGCCACCTTCATGGGCGGCGTCAGCCTGAACTTCTAAACATTAAACACTCATCAATAAATAAAAATGGAAGCAAACGCAAGACTTTACACATTGAACTATGACGAGGCAAAGACCTACCTGTGGGCAGCGGTGTTCGTGGCCTGCAACTTAGTGTTGCCTCAAGTGTTCCACCTCATTCCGCAGGGCGGCATCATCTTCTCGCCCCTGTCGCTGGTCATCCTCGCCGGAGCCTATAAGTTCGGCTGGAAGACAGGACTCTTGGCTGCCGTCGCGTCGCCACTGGTCAACCATCTGCTGACGGGAATGCCCGCTACAGAGATGATGCCCGTGATGACGCTGAAGCTCGCCGTCCTCGCCCTCGTCGCCGGACTGGCCGCCCAGCACTTTAAGGCTGTCAGCCTGCCGCTGCTCGTTGGCGTCGTTCTCGCCAGTCAGGCTATCGGCTGCATCGGCGAGCTGGCACTCACCAGTGGCATTGCCGCCACCGTTGCCGACTTCATCATAGGCTGGCCCGGTCTGCTCCTGCAGGTATTCGGCGCTTGGCTGATTCTGAAATACCTGCGTTGATTGCGTTCCCTCGCTGATGACGGTTCCACGCAGTGCTTCTCGCGTATATAATTGTCATTCGCAGGAAACATCCTACACTTCCGACACTTCCTGCACCTGTTGAACTTTTTTAGGTGTAGGAAGTGTCGGAAGTGTAGGATATAAAGTGTAAGTAGCAATCATATATATATAAGCAAGCTGTAAGAATGTGGGGCAATCAAGAGGCTTTTCGGCTTGCTTCGGGGCAGGAACCGACACTTGAACCTACACCTTCGTGGCAGGCAGAATAAATTTGTCCCACGGCCTGGGATTTTCAAAACCCGCCGCCTTTTTCGCAAAACCCGCCGCCTTTTTCGCAAAACCCGCCGCCTTTTTCGCAAAACCCGGCGCCTTTTGGGCAACCCGCTATCTGCGTGGTCCGCCGCCCATGCCGTTGCCGCCGGTATAGGCAGACAGCGATACAGCGGAACCACCGCTGACGTTGCCGTCGGCATTGCCTAGACCGCCGAAGTAGGCGGTGCCACCGCTGACACTCACACCCTGCTGGAGCGAAGGCTGCGCTGCTGCCGACACAACAAGCCCCGAGCCCCCATTCGACGGTGTCTGGAACGCGAAGGTGCCCGTGCCGTCAGTCAGAGCATACCAGGTAGCGGGCGACCACGACGAGGCCTGATAGCACGACTGTGACAGACTGCTGCCATTCTCCAGACCACCTACGGCGACGATGGTGCCGCCTGTGACATAGAGTTTGTAGCCGCCCTCGGTATTGGCATCGATGGCCACCTCGGGCTGTCCTGAGCAGATGGCAAAGACCGTGCCCCCCTTGATGTAGCAGTTGCCGTTGGCGTCGAGTCCGTCGTTCTGCCGGCCGTGGGCGTAGACATAGCCGCCGCTGACGGTCATCGTGCCCTTCGAGTTGACGGCATCATCGTAGGCATAGCTGGCCACCTCGCCGCCCGTTATGCTGAGTTCCTTCTTCGTCTCGATGCCCTCGCCGTTATTGCCCGATGTGCGCACCCATATACGGCCTCCGCTGACCGTGATGTTGCCGTCGGCCTTGATGCCCTTGGGCGATGCGGTGTCGTTATTGCTCCTAAACTGTGCGCCTGTGGTCACCACGTAGACGTTGCCGCCATTGAAGTTTGCCTCCATGTCGACATTAATGCCCTTGCCGCCCGAACCGGTGCTCTTCAGCCAGAGCTCGCCGCCGTTGACGGTCAGTGCCGAGTCGGCCTTGACGGCTGCAGCACCCTTGGCCTCGCGGTCGTCGCTGTCGTAGGTGCCGCTGCCTGTAGTCAGCACGGTGGTACGCCCGCCATTGACGATGATGTTGCTCTCGCAGTTCAGCCCCTTGGCTGCCGCTGCCGATACCTCGACGTTCAGGATGCCGCCGTTGATGAAGATGCCGTCATTGGCCTTGATGCCGTGATTGGCAGTCGACTTCACGTAGACGTTGTTGCCCTTGGCGAACGCGATGTAGTCGGCCGAGTGAATGCCATTGTTCGAGTTGCCGGTCACGTTCAGCGAGCCGCTGCCGTTGAAGAGCAGCTTGCCCTTGCAGTAGAGGGCACCCTTCTGACTGCCGCCCGTTCCGTCGGCCAGCGTGTTGGTGGTGCCGTCGGCCAACAGGATGAAGGCCCGCTTGCCGCTGAGCAGGTTCAGGGCAGCCGAGTCGGGATTGGTGATGCTCGTACCGTTCAGCCTGACGGCGTATTTCTTGTCGCCGAGGATGGTCAGCGAGCCGTTCTGCGTCGTGCCGCTTACCACGTAGCACACCTGTTTGATCGCACCGTGATTGGCAGTCACATGCCCGCCGTCGACCGTTACCTCAACGCCGTTCACCGTCTTTGCTACGGGATTTGCCATGTCGATGTCCACCTCCGTCGTGAACGAGTTGTTGGCCAGTTCGTCCTCCTCGTCGGGGAAGTACTCTGCTGCCACAGCGGTCGGCTCGGCTGTTGTCTTGTCGATGACAACGTCGAACGTGGCCAGAGTGCCTGTCGTGGCCGAACTGCCGTTACTGTCTGGCATGTTGCCACCCGGCATGTTGGCGCCATTGTTCCAACTCTCGTTGTTCGTATAGTCCTCAATCGGGTCTTCTGTCGAACAGCACGTCATCACTGCTACGGATGCAGCAAGCACAACTAAATTTTTCATCTTCTTCATATCGTTTGTAGTTTTTAAGTATTTATTCGTTTGACGCAGCAAAGGTAGGCACAAACTGGCTTTCAGCAAAACTATTTCAACGAACCGCCGGTTTTGTTCAGCAAAAGCTTGGGGAAAAAACAGAGAGGGCGTACAGGGAAAAGTGTACGCCCTCTCTTGACTGTAAAGATAGAAAAACGTAGTCCGTTTACTTCAGAGCCTTGTTCAGCATGAAGTAGACCTCGTTGTTACGGAGTGTCTGCTTGAAGTCGGCGATGTTGGTCTGCTTGTTGATCTTGACATACTCGATGCCCAGCATCTCGGCGAAGTCCTCCCAGTACTCCTCGTTGATGTCGTAGGAGAAGGCTGAGTGGTGGGTACCACCGGCCAGGATCCAGGCAGCTGCGCCAATCTCGAACGTGGGCTGGGGAATCCAGAGAGCAGAGGCAACGGGGAGCTTGGGCATGGGCTTCGGCTCGATGCACTCAACCTCCTGCGAGATGAGGCGGAAGCGGTTGCCCAGGTCGACGACTGTGGCCTTGATGCCGGCGCCGGTCTTCGAGGTGAACACTAGGCGGGCGGTCTGCTGCTTGCGGATACCGATGCCGAGGAAGTGGACCTCGAGCTTGGGCTTGTCGGTAGCGATGAGCGGGCAGATCTCGAGCATGTGGCTCTGCAGGCACGACGAGCGGTCGCCGGCAAAGTTCAGCGTGTAGTCCTCGAGGAACGAGCAGCCGGTAGGCATGCCCTGCTGGATGACCCACAGCGTGCGATAGAGGCAGGCCGTCTTCCAGTCGCCCTCGGCACCAAAGCCGTAGCCCTCCTGCATCAGGCGCTGCGAAGCCAGACCGGGAATCTGGTCGAAGCCGCAGAAGTTGGGATCGTCGATGTCGGCATCGCCCAGGTCGTCGAAGTTGGTGGTGAAGGCGGTAGCACCCTCGTCCTTCAGCACACGGCGCAGGGCAATCTCGGCCTTGGCGGCATTCTTCACCTTCTCCCAATAAACAGCTTCACCGCTTTCGTCTATCTTGATGGTGTAGAGCTTCTTATACTCCTCAACCAGCTCGTCGGCCTCAGCGTCGGTCACCTTCTTGAAGTAGTCCATCAGCGAGCTTACGGGGTAGTAGTCAACATGGTAGCCGAGACGCTGCTCGAACTCCACACGGTCGCCGTCGGTGACGGCCACGTTGTTCATGCTCATACCGAACATGAGGCAGCGCACATTGTGGGCATCGGCCACACCGGCAGCCACGCGAGCCCAGACGGCAATCTGCTTCTGAGCCTTCTCGTCCTTCCAGTAGCCGCAGACCACCTTGCGGGCCACGCGCATGCGGGTGCAGATGTGTCCGAACTCGATGTCGCCGTGAGCACTCTGGTTGAGGTTCATGAAGTCCATATCGATGTCGGCCCAGGGAATCTCGGCGTTGTACTGGGTGTGGAAGTGGAGTAGGGGCTTCTGAAGCTGCTGCAGGCCCTTAATCCACATCTTTGCGGGCGAGAAGGTGTGCATCCAGGTGATGATACCCACGCACTTCTCGTCGTTGTTGGCAGCCAGCATCACCTGCTCTACTTCCTTCGAGCTGTTGGCCGTGCCCTTATATACAATCTTCACAGGGATGTTGCCCGAGGCGTTCAGGCCCTCGACCATCTCCTTTGAGTGTCCGTCAACGGCCACCACTGCGTCACCACCATAGAGCAACTGTGCGCCAGTCACCCACCAGATTTCTAAATTTTCAAACATAATATTTGGCCCCCCACTAACTCCCCTGAGGGGGAGGACCGTAACAGGGCTTGGGTCTTGAATTATTGGTATTGATAGTTTCTTTACTATAGTATCCCCCTCGGGGGATGAAAGGGGGGCTTACTTTTTCTTTTGTCCGTAGTAGGCATTAGGTCCGTGCTTGCGCATGTAGTGCTTCTCGACCAGCAGCGGATTCATCGTCGTGTTCGGGTTGACCGAGAACGATACGAAGGCCATCTTGGCACACTGCTCCATCACCTTGGCGTTGTAGACGGCGTTGTCGGGACTGGTGCCCCATGAGAACGGGCCGTGATTCTTCACCAGGACGGCGGGCGTGTGGTCGGGATTGATCTTGCGGATGTTCAGTATCTCGTCGACGATGACGTTGCCCGTCTCCAGCTCGTACTGTCCCTTCACCTCAGCCTCAGTCATATCGCGCGTGCAGGGGATGTCCTGATAGAAGTAGTCGGCGTGAGTGGTGCCGATGTTGGGGATGTCGCGACCGGCCTGGGCGAAGGCGGTGGCGTAGGTGGAGTGGGTGTGAACGACGCCCTGAATGTTGGGGAATGCCTTATACAGGACAAGGTGTGTAGGCGTGTCGCTCGACGGGTTGAGGTTGCCCTCGACGACTTTGCCCGTCTCGAGGTCGACGACCACCATGTCCTCGGCTTTCATCACGTCGTAGTCAACGCCGGAGGGCTTGATGACTACCAGACCTTTTTCGCGGTCGATGCCTGAGACGTTGCCCCAGGTGAAGATGACCAGCCCCTGCTTGACCAAGTCGAGGTTGGCCTTGAATACTTTCTGTTTGAGTTCTTCTAACATAATGTTTATAGTTTAAAGTTGGGGTCTTCGTGGTACGCCCGCTTGTTGAAGCGGTAGAGATAGGCACCACGTTTCGACCCTGTTTTGTCAATGAGTTCAGTCTTCTCGATATAGTCCATTTCCTTGATGCGCTTGCGGAAGTTGCGCTTGTCGAGCTCCGCGCCGTTTACAGCCTCGTAGAGTTTCTGCAGCTGCGTCAGCGTGAACAGGTCGGGCAGCAGCCGGAATCCGACAGGCTCCGTGCGCAGTTTCTGGCGCATCAGTTTTCGTGCCTTGCGAATCATCTCGTTGTGGTCGGAGTAGAGTTTCGGCAGTTCCTCAACGTTCATCCACTCGACCCCATGATCCAACCGTAGCCGCTCGTCGTAGTCCTTCACATTGATTAAAGCATAGTAGGCGATGGAAATGACGCGCTCGCCCGGGTCGCGGTCAATGCGCCCGAAGGCTCCCACCTGTCGCATATACAGGTTGTTGAGTCCCGTCAGTTCCGAAACCGTGCGCGTGGCGGCGTCGTCGATGCTCTCGTCGGCGGCGACGAAGCCTCCGTAGAGGCTCCATTCACCGCGTCCGGGATCCATCTGTCTGCGGCCGATGAGCACCTTCAGCTTGCCTTCGTCGAAGCCGAAGATAATGCAGTCCACCGAGACCCAGACTTTCGAGTGTTGGCTGTAGTAGGTCATTTCCTGCTCTTAGAAGAAGTACCAGTAGAAGCAGCCACAGAGGAAGAGAACACCGAGGCTACCCACAATGTCCCATACATCCCAGCTTTGGGCAATCTGCTTGCGATAGTCTGCTGTAAAGGTGATGGCATCCTTCTGTTCGGCTGTGGGTGCGGGAGTAAAGAACGACACACACACCATCAGCAGCACAATGAATACCAGCAGCCAGCACTCGAAGACGAGCCAG
Organism: Prevotella sp.; assembly: GCA_017395215.1. Taxonomy (GTDB): domain Bacteria; phylum Bacteroidota; class Bacteroidia; order Bacteroidales; family Bacteroidaceae; genus Prevotella. The sequence continues at coordinate 14,723 of JAFPVW010000010.1, forward strand.
TTGGTCTGCCAGAACCATGTGGTGGCATTCCAGAAGGCACCGTCCATCTGAGCAGAACCTGTATCCGTGATAACGTTAGTCACCAGTCGCAGCATACCGATGATGAAACCACCAATGAGGCCCCATTCACCAGCCTTCGGCGTAATCTTCTTAGAGAGAATACCCAGCGTGAAGACAGCCACCATCGACGGAGCCAGCAGCGACTGAATGCCCTGCAGATAGCTGTAGAGGTTGCCCATACCCATCATGACGGGAAGCCAGAGCAGACCGAGAACAACGACCACGACGGTTGCGATACGGCCGACGAGCACGTAGTGGGCCTCGCTCAGGCCCTTCTTCATGGGCTTGTAGAAGTCCTCGGTGAACAGCGTGGCGCACGAGTTGAAGAATGCAGCAAGCGACGTGACAAGGGCGCAGATGAAGCCGATGGTCACGAAGCCCTTGATACCTGCAGGCAGAATGCTTTTCACCATCATGGCAAAGGCACCGTCGGTGTCGTGCTGGTTGGCAATATCCATCTGGATACCGAAGTCGCCAAAACCACCGTTGGCCAGAGCCATAGCCACCATACCGGGGATAAGGAACATAAATACAGGAAGGAGTTTGAAGTAGCCTGCAGCGATGGTGCCGCGACGGGCGCGCTTCATCACCTCCACGTTGCTCTCACCCTTCTGCTGGCCAAGCACACGCTGAACAATGTGCTGGTCGGTACACCAGTACCAGAAACCGATGATAGAGGCACCAATGAACACTACAAACCCGGGATACTCATGGTAGAGGGGGTCGGGAGTGCCCGAGGCGTTGATGTCGGCCCAGTGGAACATGTGAGTCGTTCCGTAGCCGTCGTGCAGCGTGCTACAGAAAGCCATCATGTTTTCCCAGCCCTGAACGATACTGCCGCCGCCCAGGGTGTACAGACCGAGGAAGAGTACTAAGAATGCTCCTATAATAAGAATAGGTGTCTGGATGGCCGACATGGTCATCACGCCCTTCATACCGCCGAAGACGGTAAAGATGGCTGTGATGGCGATGAGGCCGAGGGCACCCCACCAGAAGGGCAGGCCAATGAGATACTCAAAGAAGATACCACCCGTAAAGGCTGTTACCGAGACCTTTGTCAGGATGTAGGCTACGAGCGTGATGATAGAGAGCCATGAGCCTGTGCGCTGGGTGTAGCGGAACTTCAGGAAGTCGGGCATGGTGATAATCTTGCCCATCTTGTTGTTGAGCAGCTGATAGAAGGGCACGAACAGCCAGCCGAGAATCAGGATCATCCAGCCCTGCATTTCCCAGTGGGCCATACCCACACCGTCCTTGGCACCAGTACCGGCGAGACCAACGAGGTGCTCTGAGCCGATGTTGGCCGCAAAGATGGCCATACCGATTACATACCAGGGCTCGCCCTTGCCGAACAGATAGTCCTGCGAGTCGGCACCCTTCATTTTCTCCTTGTCTTTCTTGATGGCGCGGTACACCGCCCATACGATGGCTAACACACCGACGGCAAGCACCGTCCAGTCGAGCCAAATGAATTCACGTGAACTCCAATTCATGATGATTTGTAATTAAAAATATTTTTGATTTGTTACTTTATTTGCGATTCTTCCACATGGCGGTCATATCCTCCAGCGTCTTGCCTTTCGTCTCAGGCACCAAGCGCCAGACGAAGAGGGCAGCGATGATGCAGATAATACCATAGAGGCCGTAGGTGAACCAGTGGCCGAAGTCGTCGCCCTCAGTCAGGTGCATGTTGAACATGGGCACAAACGTCGAGCTGACGATGAAGTTGAAGATCCACTGGAAGGCAACGGCTATAGCCACAGCGCCGCCACGAATGGTGTTGGGGAATATCTCGGCGATGAGCACCCACGTGATGGGGCCCCATGAGAACATGAACGAAGCCGAGTAGACCAGCAACGAAGCGGCTGTAACCAATGCGAGACTGTCATTACCAAAGGTAACTGCCACACCGAATGCACCCAGAGCCATGCCCAGCGAACCAGAGATGAGCAGAGGCTTGCGTCCCCACTTCTCGACCGTGAACACGGCTACAAGCGTAAACGTGATATTGATGATACCCATGAAGACGGTCAGCATCATCGGGTCGTCCATACCCATGTCGCCGAAGATGCGCGGAGCGTAGTAGAGCACGGCGTTGATACCGACGGCCTGCTGGAACACGGAGAGCATGATGCCGACGAAGATACACATAGCGCCGTAGGTCATCAGCTTCTCGGTCTTCACCACCATTGTGTCCTTGATGTCCTGCAGAATCTGTGCAGCCTTGGTTGAACCATTGATTTTCGACAGAATGCCGAGTGCCTTCTGATCCTGATTGATGCTGACCAGGTAGCGCGGCGTCTCAGGAACGAAGCAGATGAGCAGGGCGAAGAGTCCTGCGGGCACAGCCTCGCTACCGAACATATAGCGCCAGCCCGTAGTCACCGTCCATTGTGCAGCGGGGTTGATGGCGGCAATGCCCTTACCCATTTCCTCGACGAGCGGCTGGATGTGGTCGCCCAGGATGAAGAAGTTGACGAAATAGACCACCAGCTGACCGAAGATAATGGCGAACTGGTTCCATGAGACCAGCATACCGCGAATGTTAGAGGGAGCAACCTCGCCGATGTACATCGGGCAGATGGCCGAAGCCAGACCTACGCCGATACCGCCGATGACGCGGTAGATGTTGAACATAATCAGCAGAGAGTAGGAGGGTGTGCCATGCTCGAAGAACAGGAACTCAGGCTCCATTGAACCAAGTGCCGATACGAAGAACAGCAAGCCGGCGATAATCAGCGACTTCTTGCGGCCGAGGTTTGTGGCCAGGAAGCCCGAGAGGGCCGAACCGATGATGCAGCCGATGAGGGCTGAAGCAGAGGTGAAACCGTGCCAGCCGTCGGTATAGGCAAAGTCCTTGGCCTCCATGAAGAAAGCCTGCAGACCCTTCTCAGCGCCCGAGATGACGGCGGTGTCGTAACCGAACAGCAGACCGCCCAGGACGGCTACCATCACAATACTGATCAGATAGCTCTTGCTACCGTTTTCTGACGTATTCATTTTATTTTGATACATTAATTAATATATTATTGTGCTTTTTTATAATACAACGGATTTAGACGAATTACACGGATTTTACGGATTGTTCTTTGATTTTACGGATTTATCCTATTGGGAAGCGTTCCTTTTCGAGGGAAGTCTGGCCGAAATTAAGCAGGAGTGAAAGATGAAAGCCTGCAACCTTTGCGTAGTTAATGGCTTGAGAACGATGAAGGTCATCAATTTCTTTCACGGCTTTCAGCTCAACTATAATCTTGTCGTAGCAGATGAAGTCTGGCTTATAGGAGGATTGAAGTCTCACACCGTTGTAGGATGCATGTAGTTCAACCTCACGCTTGAACGGAATGCCTTGTTCCGTGAATTCCAGTGTTAGCGCATCTTGGTAAACCTTCTCTGTGAATCCAGGTCCTAAAAGACGATGTACCTTCATTGCAGCACCAATAATTTGGTAAGTCTCCTGCGAATAGATTAGTTTTTCCATCTGAAATCCGTTCAATAAGTGTAATCGTTTTAATTCGTTTTAATCTGTAAAGAATCCGTTCAATCCGTGTAATCCGTTTTAATCCGTTGTCTTAATAAAAATTACTTTGTCGAGAATTTGTAGGCAGCATGGCTGAAGTACTTCTCGCCGGGATTCAGCACGGGGCTGGCCCACTCCGGGTGGTTGGGGCTGTCGGGGAACTTCTGGCTCTCAAGACAGATGCTGACGTGCTGCGGATACTTCTTGCCGAGCTTGCGGACGATGTTCTCCTCGCCGCCGACGCCCTGGAAGTTGCCGCTGTAGACCTGTACGCCCGGCTCGTTGGTGAACATCTCCATGAAGATGCCGCTCTTGGGGCTATAGAGGCTGGCGCAGACCTGCGTGTCGTCGCCCTTGCCGTCCTTATAGGTGTTCAGACACCAGTTGTGGTCATATCCGTGAGCGTTCTTCGTCTGGTAGTACTCCGACTTGATGCTGTCGCCAACGGCGTGCGGCGTGCGGAAGTCCATCGGGGTGCCCTCGACAGGCAGTATCTTGCCCGTAGGCATATAGCTGAAGTCAGCCTCAGTGAAGTTGTCGGCGTTGACGTAGAGCACCTGGTCGTAGCCGGGGTTCTCGAGGTCGCCGCTCAGGTTGTAGTAGTTGTGGTTGGTCTGGTTGATGATGGTCGGCTTGTCGGTTTCAGCCTCCCAGGTGATGTCGAGCGTGTTGTCGGCAGTAACCTTGTAGGTCGTTACGGCTGTGACGGTTCCGGGGAATCCGTTCTCGCCGTCCTGGGCCACGATGGTCAGCTTCAGCGTTGTCTCGTCCACCTGCTCAGCGTCGTAGACCTTGTTCATCCAGCCTGTGGCGCCGCCGCCGTGCAGACAATGAATGCGGGTGTCGCCCTCATGCGGGTCGTTCTGGCGCAGCTGGTAAGCCTCATTGCCAATCTTGAACTTGCCGTCGCAGATGCGGTTGGCATAGCGTCCGACGCTCGAACCGTAGTCGGTGGGCGAGTTCAGCGTGTCGGCATACTGGGCGATGTTGTCGAAGCCCAGCACCACGTCGGTGGGCTTGCCGTCCTTGTCGGGCACGACGAGCGAAACCACGCGTGCGCCGTAGTTGGTGATGCACACCTCCATGCCGTTCTGGTTCTTCAGCGTGAAGAGCTTCACCGGCTTGTCCTGAAGTGTGGTGTCAAACTTGGCAGGGTTGAGACCCGATGCCGTGAGCTGCGGAGCCTGCTGTCCGCCATCACAAGCAGTAAGCATTGCCATAGCAACGCCCATGCCTAAAATGCTACCTTTTAAGCTTTTCATTGTAATTGGTTTTTAGTGTAAATTAATGTGTTTTCAGATTTTGGGTGTAAATTTACAACTTTTATTTGAAACGACAATGAAAAAAGCAGAAAAAAAGAGTGGTAAGGTGTTATTTTTACACCCTACCGCTAATATTTAACGGAATTTAGCGTTTTTTTTACTCGCCTTTCTCCATCTTGGCCTTCAGTTCAGCCAGTACGTCGATGTCGCCCAGCGTGGTGCTTGCGGCAACATTCTCAATCTTCGGTGTGTCGTCCTTCTTGGCAGCACGCGGAGCGGCCTTCTTGGCGGCAGCCTTCTCCTCACGCTTCGGATCTTCGAAGGTGCGGCTGTGGCTCAGGATGATGCGCTTCGAGTCCTTGTTGAACTCAATCACCTTGAACGGCAGCTCCTCGCCCTGCTGGGCCTGCGAGCCGTCCTCCTTGACCAGGTGCTTCGGGGTAGCGAAGCCCTCAACGTTCTCGTCGAGTGCAACGACGGCGCCCTTCTCCAGCAGTTCGGTAATCTTACCGGTGTGGACAGAGCCGACGGTGTACTTCTCTTCGAACACGTCCCAAGGATTGTCCTCCAGCTGCTTGTGGCCGAGGCTCAGGCGGCGGTTCTCCTTGTCGATGTCGAGCACGATGACGTCAATCTGTGCGCCAACCTGTGTGAACTCAGAGGGATGCTTCACCTTCTTGGTCCAGCTCAGGTCGCTGATGTGGATCAGACCGTCGACACCCTCCTCCAGCTCAACGAATACGCCGAAGTTGGTGAAGTTACGAACCTTTGCGTTGTGCTTCGAACCGACGGGATACTTCGACTCGATAGCCTCCCACGGATCTTCCTTCAGCTGCTTGATGCCGAGCGACATCTTGCGCTCCTCGCGGTCGAGAGTCAGGATGACTGCCTCCACCTCGTCGCCAACCTTCAGGAACTCCTGAGCCGAGCGCAGGTGCTGGCTCCACGACATCTCGCTGACATGAATCAGACCCTCGACACCGGGCTGAATCTCAACGAATGCGCCGTAGTCGGCAATCACGACAACCTTACCCTTCACGTGGTCGCCAACCTTCAGGTCGGCATCCAGAGCATCCCAAGGATGCGGCGTGAGCTGCTTCAG
>JAFPVW010000116.1 GCA_017395215.1 Prevotella sp.
ACCATCGACGAGGTGCGCCAGGACATTGAGTTCGTCAAGACCCTCCTCGGCGGCAACCACCGTCTGAACCTCCACGAAATCTACGGCGACTTCGGCGGCAAGTTCGTCGACCGCGACCAGTGCGGCGTCGAGCACTTCCAGAGCTGGATTGACTGGGCCAAGGAGAACAACATGAAGCTTGACTTCAACAGCACGTCGTTCTCACACCCGAAGAGCGGCGACCTCACGCTCTCCAACCCCGACAAGTCGATCCGCGACTTCTGGATTGAGCATACCAAGCGCTGCCGCCGCATTGCCGACGCGATGGGTAAGGCACAGAACGACCCCTGTATCATGAACATCTGGGTGCACGACGGCAGCAAGGACATGCCCGTACAGCGCAAGAAATACCGCGAGATCCTGGCCGCCTCGCTCGACGAGATCATGACCGAGAAACTCGACGGCGTGAAGAACTGCTTCGAGGCCAAGCTCTTCGGCATCGGCCTGGAGAGCTACACCGTCGGCTCGCACGACTTCTACACCGCCTACTGTGCTACCCGCAAGTGCATCTATACCCTCGACACCGGCCACTACGAGCCCACGGAGAACGTCTCTGACTTCGTATCGACCCTGCTCATGTACGTGCCCGAGCTGATGCTCCACGTCAGCCGCCCGGTGCGCTGGGACTCCGACCACGTGACCATCATGAACGACCAGACGCTCGACCTCTTCAAGGAGCTCGTCCGCAGCGACGCCCTCGACCGTGCTCACGTCGGACTCGACTACTTCGATGCCAGCATCAACCGCATCGGTGCCTACATCATTGGCAGCCGCGCCACGCAGAAGTGCATCCTGCAGGCCATGCTCGAGCCGAAGCAGAAGCTGCGCGAGTATGAGGACAATGGCCAGTACTTCGAGCGCCTCGCCCTGATGGAGGAGGCCAAGTCGATGCCGTTCGGCGCCGTCTACGACTACTTCAACCTGAAGAACAACGTCCCCGTCGGCGAGGAGTTCATCGCCTGCATCCAGCAGTACGAGAAGGACGTCACGTCGAAGCGATAAAAGCACATGCCTGCCATGAGAAAACTGCTGTCAGTCATTCTCTGGTCAGCCCTAATGATAGTCAGCATGCCCCTCTCCACCATGGCGGGGCGTGCTGACTATCGCGTTATACCGCTACCCGAAAGCATACAGACGGACACCACCAAGGTGTTCACCCTGCAGCCGGGCATGACCATCGCCTACGACCCCGCCAACGCTGAAGTCGCCCGCACCGCCCAGTTCCTCTCTCAATGGATAGAGCAGCAGACGGGCCTCCGGCTCCAATTATCCCCCACCGCCAAGAAGCCCGCCATCCGTCTCACTCTCAGCGCCCACTCCGCCTCCAGTGCCGCCCCCGCCTCCAGTGCGGTCAGCGGTTCCCCCGCCTCCAGTGCGGTCAGCGGTTTTGCCGCTGGCAACGACGCCTACTCCCTCACCGTCACCAAAGCCGGCGTCACCATCGCCGCCCCCTACCCCGCCGGCCTCTTCCGCGGCGCCCAGACCCTGCGCAAGAGCCTGCCGCTGTCAGACGGCCCCGTCGAGCTGCCCTTCGTCACCATCGCCGACGAGCCGCGCTTCAGCTATCGCGGCGTCCACCTCGACTGCGCCCGCCACTATTTCCCCGTCGCCGTCGTCAAGCAGTATCTCGACCTGCTGGCCCTGCACGGCTGCAACCAACTCCACTGGCACATCACCGACGACCAGGGATGGCGCTTCGAAGTGAAGGCGCTTCCCGACCTCGCTGCCAAGGGCAGCATCCGCCAGCAGACGGTCATAGGCCGTAACACGGGACTCTACGACGGCCAGCCCTACGGTGGCTACTACACGCAGGACGAGTGCCGCGAGATTGTGCGTTACGCTGCCGAGCGCTATATCAACGTCATCCCCGAAATCGACCTGCCCGGCCACATGCAGGCTGCCCTCCACGTCTATCCGTCCCTCGGCTGCACGGGCGGACCCTACCCCGTCTGGCAGGTGTGGGGCGTCAGCGAAGACGTGCTCTGTGCCGGCAATCCCGACGTGCTGACGTTCATCAAGACCGTTCTCGGCGAGCTCTGCGACGTCTTCCCCTCCCGGCTTATCCACATCGGCGGCGACGAGTGCCCCAAGGTGCGCTGGAAGAACTGTCCGAAGTGCCAGGCCAAGATCCGTGAACTGCAACTGAAGGACGACGGCAAGCACAGTCTGGAGAACCAGCTGCAGAGCTACATCAACCACGAGGTGGAGAAGTTCCTCACCACCCGCGGCCGCAACCTCATCGGCTGGGACGAGACCTTGGAGGGCGGACTCACAGAGGGTGCCGTCGTCATGTCGTGGCGGGGTGTCAACGGCGGCATCGAGGCCGCCCGCCAGCACCACCGCGTCATCATGGCGCCCACCGACTACTGCTACATCGACTACTACCAGCTGAAGGACACGTGGAACCAGCCCCTCGGCATCGGCGGCTACGTGCCCGCCAGCAAGGTCTACTCGTTCGAGCCCCTCATGCCCGGCAAGCTAACCGAAGAGGAGCAGCAGTACATCCTCGGCCCGCAGGTCAACCTGTGGACGGAGTACATCGCCGCTCCCGAGCACCTCTTTTTCATGCTCCTGCCGCGTCTCGATGCCATCAGCGAGGTGCAGTGGTGCCAGCCCGGGCAGAAGGACTTCGACGACTTCAAGTGCCGTCTGCCACGCATGATGCAGCTCTACGACCGCCTCCACGTCAGCTACTGCCGCAAGGTGGAGTAGCAATAACAACACCAACGACCGACCAAAAATGATAGACATCATCAATCAAGCAAACGATTTCCTTTGGGGCTACATCATCATCGCGGCCCTGGTGGGCTGCGGACTGTGGTTTACGTGGCGCATGCGGTTCGTGCAGTTCCGAATGATAGGCGAGATGCTGCGCCTGCTGGTCGACGCACCGGGACGGCCCAAGGGGCACGAGCGCCACATCTCGTCGTTCCAGGCCTTCACCGTGTCGCTGGCCTCACGGGTGGGCACAGGCAATCTGGCCGGTGTGGCCACGGCCATCGTCGTAGGCGGCCCCGGAGCCGTGTTCTGGATGTGGGTCATGGCGCTCGTCGGGGCAGCCACCGCCTTTGTGGAGTCGACGCTTGGCCAGCTCTTCAAGCGCCACCACAGCGACTCGTTCATCGGCGGTCCGGCCTACTATATCGAGCGCGGACTGCACTGCCGCTGGATGGCCGTGCTCTTCGCAGTACTCATCTCGGCAACATTCGGCCTAGCCAACAACTCGTTACAGGCCAACACCATCTGCGGCGCCATGGAGGGCGCCTTCGGATGGAGTCCCCCGGTGGTGGGTGCCGTACTGACGCTGCTGACGCTGTTCATCGTCTTTGGCGGCATCCAGCGCATAGCCCGCGTCAGTTCGGTGCTGGTGCCCTTCATGGCGGTGGGCTACTTCGTGCTGGCGCTGGCCATCATCGTGATGAACCTGCCGCTCGTTCCCCATGTCATGCGCGTCATCGTTGAGAATGCCCTGGGGGTGAACCAGGCCGTGGGCGGCACACTGGGCGCCGCCATCATGAACGGCGTGAAGCGCGGACTTTTCAGCAACGAGGCCGGCGAGGGCAGCGCCCCCAACGCAGCGGCCACGGCCGACGTCAGCCACCCCGTGAAGCAGGGCCTCATCCAGTCGCTCGGCGTCTTCACCGACACGTTGCTGGTCTGCTCGTGTACGGCGTTCATCATCCTCATCAGCGGCATCTACGACAACCCTGAGCTCAACGGCATCGTGCTGACGCAGCGGGCGCTGGAGAGCGAGGTGGGCGCATGGGGGCCGGTGTTCATAGCCATGGCCATCTTCCTGTTTGCCTACTCCAGCATCATCGGCAACTACTACGGCGAGGCCAACGTGCGCTTCATGACCAGCAACCCGAAGGCCGTCACCCTGTTCCGCGTGCTGTCGGGCGGCGCCATGGTGATGTTCGGCGCACTGGTGTCGCTCGACACCGTGTGGAGCATCATCGACCTGTCCATGGGTCTGCTCACTGCCTGCAACCTCATAGCCATCATCCTGCTGGGCAAGTACGCCTTCCGACTGCTCGACGACTACCGCCGGCAGAAGCGGCAGGGCATCAGCAGCCCGACCTTCCACCGCAGCCAGATACCCGAGCTGGAGAGCGAGCTGGATTGCTGGGAGTGAGCTTACGCTTACCAAAGCAGGAATATCTTTTGCCCCCAAAAGAAAACAAGGGGATGCCTCTTCTTATTTGAAACGAATTTATATAATTAACCATAATTGTCCCATAATTGTAATAATAATCATATCAATTCGTGGAACAAATTATAATATTTATAGAAATTCGTTTCCAGAAAAGGCTACCACTCATTTGATTCGTAAGGACAACTGTCTATGTATAGGCAAAGACAGAAAAGAACCTGCACTTCCTACACTTAGCCTCATTATCAGCAGGTTATGGCTACACAACCTGCACTGGAACCTGCACTGGAACCTGCACTTGATGATATCCCGCACTTCTTTGTCAAAAGGTGGCGGGTTTCGGCCAAAAGGCGGCGGGTTATGCGCAAAAGGCGGCGCCTTTCGGACGTTCCAACGGCTTTGGAACGTTTTTCCAAGGCCGTTGGAACGCTCCTTTGACGCCGCCAATCTATGGGGTTAGCTGCCCCGTACCGAATCAAGTGTAGGTTCAGGTGCAGGTTCAAGTGCAGGTAACAAACGGAAAGCGGTTTTCAACCGTCTGTCTGTCAGCCTGTTAAGCATTAAGTGCAGGAAGTGCAGGATATTTCCGGCTTTACCTTCATATAATCAAGAAAAACAAGCAGAAAACAAGAGAAATCGGCATGAAGGAAGAAAAAACGGGGTGAGAGTTTGTTGTTTCGACAAGAAATCGTTAACTTTGCACACAAATATGAATGAGTGTTGACAAATAGTAAACAAAGAAGATATGAAAACGAAACATGTACAGTATGAGACTCGCGGCACGTGCTCGAAGCTGATTGACGTGACTGCCGACGAGCATGACATCATCCAGCAGGTGTTCTTCTTAGGGGGCTGCAACGGCAACCTGCAGGGCATCGGCCAGTTAGTCAGAGGGCAGAAGATCGACGACGTGATCCACCGCCTCGACGGCATCCGCTGCGGCACGAAGGGCACGTCGTGCCCCGACCAGCTCTGCCGCGCCCTCGAACAGCTGAAACAGGCACCGCTGACGGGAGAGTAAAAAACAAAATACTAATTAAAAACTAAAAAACTTATGGAAATCATTATCGGACTTATCATCATCGCCATCGGCGCGTTCTGCCAGTCGTCGTGCTACGTGCCCATCAACAAAATCAAAGATTGGTCGTGGGAGTCGTACTGGATTGTGCAGGGCGTCTTCGCCTGGCTGGTGCTGCCGTTCCTCGGCGCACTGCTGGCCGTCCCTGCCGGACAGTCGCTGTTCGGACTGTTTGCACAGGCACCGTCGTTCAACCTGTGGATGACCATCTTCTTCGGCGTGCTCTGGGGCGTGGGCGGCCTGACGTTCGGCCTGTCCATGCGCTACCTTGGCGTGGCCTTGGGACAGTCGATAGCCCTCGGCACCTGTGCCGGCCTGGGCACCATCATGGGCCCGGTGCTGCTGAACATCTTCTTCCCTGAGCTGAACGCACTGGAGTCGCTGACGTTTGCCGTCATCCTCGGCGTGGTGGTCACGCTGGTCGGCATCGCCATCATCGGCGTGGCCGGCTCGATGAAGGCTGCCTCGCTGAGCGAGGAGGAGAAGAAGGCGGCCGTCAAGGACTTCAACTTCCCGAAGGGCCTGGCCATCGCCCTGCTGGCCGGCTTCATGAGCGGCTGCTTCAACGTGGGCTTAGAGTTTGGCAAGGACATCAACTTCGGCGAGCTGACCGACCCGATGTTCCGCACGCTGCCGGCCACGCTGCTCGTCACCTTCGGCGGATTCCTGACCAATGCCGTCTACTGCTTCTACCAGAACCAGAAGAACCAGACGTGGGGCGACTACGCCAAGAAGTCGGTGTGGGGCAACAACCTGCTGTTCTGCCTGCTGGCCGGTGCGCTGTGGTACTCGCAGTTCTTCGGACTGTCGCTGGGCCGCTCGTTCTTC
>JAFPVW010000117.1 GCA_017395215.1 Prevotella sp.
ACTACCTTTTACTACTTAGACAAGCGTCAGCGTGAAAAGGTAGACAACGGCAGCGGGAATGGCCAGCAGCGACGAGTCGAAGCGGTCCAGCATACCACCGTGGCCGGGCAGGATGTTGCCACTGTCCTTGATGCCGAGCGTGCGCTTGAAGAGACTCTCCACCAGGTCGCCCCATGTGCCGAAGACGACGACGGTAAGGCCCAGGCCAGCCCATTGCAGCATGGTGAGGTTAGCCTCGTCAGGGGCGTAGGTCTTGAGCAGGTACCAGACGAGCACGGCGATGGCTACGACGAGCACGCCGCCGCCAATGCTGCCCTCCCAGCTCTTTCCCGGCGAGATGCGTGGGAACAGCTTGTTACGTCCTATCAGTGACCCTACGCAGTAGGCCCCCGTGTCGTTCATCCAGAGGAAGACGAAGACGCTCAGTGGCAGCACGAACGAGTACTGGCCGTCGGCGGGGAATGCCAGCACGTTGAGCATCGAGAAGGGTAGGGCGATGTAGAGCTGCGACAGCATGGTGTAGGCCCAGTTGCTGATGGGGTCTTCCGCCTTTAGGTAGAGCTCGGCCACCAGCAGATAGATGATACTTATTAAATAAGGTATAAAGACGGTCGACGGCGTCAGGCCGCTGTTGAAGCCGGCCATGGCCAGGAACAGATAGACGGCGGCGACGGTCGAGATGAAGCGGTTCACCTGCACGTTCTTGTGCTCGTTGACGAGTCCGCAGAACTCCCAGACGGTCAAGCCTGTGACGATGGCAAACAGCAGCACCATGGCTCGCGGGTTCAGGAAGCTGATAACGATGGCGGCGACGAAGATGACGCCCGTAATGGTTCTGACGACGAAGTTGCTCATGCGTTTCCCCTTTCTGCCCCCGACGGGGCTGCATTAGTTTCTGCTCCTGTTTCTGTGGCCGTCCCCTCTGGAGCCGTTGAGGAGGCTTGCTCTTTGTCTCTTTCGGCCAGCATACGCTCTGCCTCGGCGCGCATCTGGGCTTCGAGGAGCTCGTCAGCACGGCTGGTCCACGGGCGCTTGCCGAAGATCTTTTCCACGTCCTCGGCGAAGATGACTTCGCGGTCGATGAGCAGCTGTGCCAGCTGGGCGTGGCCGTCGGCGTGGTCGCGCAGTATCTGCTTGGCCCGCTCATACTGCTCGTTGATCATCTTCAGCACCTCGTTGTCAATCAGCTTGGCCGTCTCTTCGGAGTAAGGCCGCTGGAACTGGTACTCGGCATTGTTGTAGTAGCACAGGTTGGGCAGGCGGTCGCTCATGCCTGCAAAGGCAATCATGCCGTAGGCCTGCTTCGTCGTACGCTCCAGGTCGTTCATGGCGCCTGTCGAAATGTGGCCCACGAACAGCTCTTCAGCCGCGCGGCCGCCCAGCAGCGAGCACATCTCGTCGAGCATGGCCTCCTTTGTCTGTAGCACGCGCTCCTCGGGCAGGTACCAGGCGGCGCCGAGCGCCTGTCCACGTGGTACGATGCTGACCTTGACGAGCGGATTGGCAAACTCGGTGAACCACGAGATAGTGGCGTGGCCGGCTTCGTGGATGGCGATGGAGCGCTTCTCGGCCTCGGTCATCACCTTTGTCTTCTTCTCCAAGCCGCCGATGATGCGGTCCACGGCGTCGAGGAAGTCCTGCTTGCTCACCTTCGGACTGTCGTGGCGGGCAGCGATGAGGGCTGCCTCGTTACAGACGTTGGCGATGTCGGCACCCGAGAAGCCTGGCGTCTGACGGGCTAGGAAGTCCACGTCGACCGTTTCATCGACCTTGATGGGCTTCAGGTGGACCAGGAACACCTCCTTGCGCTCACTCAGGTCGGGCAGGTCGACATGTATCTGGCGGTCGAAACGGCCGGCACGCAGCAAGGCCGAGTCGAGCATGTCGGCACGGTTGGTGGCGGCCAGGATGATGACGCCGCTGTTCGTGCCAAAGCCGTCCATCTCTGTCAGCAGGGCGTTCAGCGTGTTCTCGCGCTCATCGTTGCCACCCATAGCGGGGTTCTTCGAGCGGGCACGGCCCACAGCGTCAATCTCGTCAATGAAAATGATGCAGGGCGACTTCGCCTTGGCCTGTTGGAACAAGTCACGCACACGGCTGGCACCCACACCGACGAACATCTCGACGAAGTCGGAACCCGACATCGAGAAGAACGGCACGCCGGCCTCGCCAGCCACGGCCTTCGCCAGCAGCGTCTTACCCGTGCCCGGGGGGCCTACGAGCAGGGCGCCCTTAGGAATCTTTCCGCCCAGGTCGGTGTATTTCTGCGGGTTCTTCAGGAATTCCACAATCTCCTGTATCTCCTGCTTAGCGCCGGCCTGACCAGCCACGTCCTTGAACGTGATGCCCAGTTCGCCGCCTTTCTCGTACATCTTGGCTTTCGACTTGCCGACATTGAAAATGCCGCCCATGCCGCCGCCCATGCCGCCGCCCATCATTCGGAAGAACAGCATATAGATAAGCACCAGGAAGAAGATGGGCATCAGCATGCTGAAGATGTTGCCGAGGAAACTGCTCGACTCATGCTCGTAGCTCATCTTGCCAGTGAACTTGCCAGCGTCGCGCGCCTCGTCGAGAAGCTGTTCCACTTTCTCGATGCTGCCAATCTCGGTGGAGAGGAAGGGCTCAGTGCCCACTTGGTCGACACCTTTGTGGAACACGGCACGGATGCTGTCGGCCTTGACATACATCCGTAGCGTACGCTTGTCTTTGTTGATGACCACCTTCGAGGCGTAGCCGCCGTCGATGTAGTTGCGAAACTCATCGTACGTCGCCTCCTTCTGTCCCGTCAGCGGCTGCTGCAGCACGCTGTTCTCGCCGGAGAAGTAGAAGAAGGTGAGGGCCAGGATCACCAGAAGGTAGATCCAGTTCATGTTGAACTGGGGCATCTTGGGTTGTTTGTTCGGATCTGCTGCCATGATTTAGTCTTCGTCTTCAAGATAAGTAATAGGGGCATCCTCCCACAGGTGCTCCAGGTCGTAATAGTCGCGAACGTCGGGAACGAACACGTGGACAAACACGTCGCTATAGTCCATGGCCACCCACACGGCATTGGTCAGGCCAATGCTGTGGGCGGGCTTCTCGCCAAGGTCCTGGCGCACGGTGTCCACGATAGAGTCGGCGATGGCCTCCACTTGCGTTGGCGTGTTACCCTGACAAATCACGAAGTAGTGGCAGACGGTGCCCTCCATGCCCGACAGGTCGACGACAACAATCTTGGCACCTTTCTTTTCACGGATGCCTTTGATGATGGTTTTTACTAAACTGTTTGTATGTTCCATGTACTGAACTTTGTTTCTGAAGGTGCAAAGATAGTGGTTTTTATCCAGTTATACAGCATAAGAGACCGTTTTTTGAGTTTTTTTTGAAAAAAAGTGCCGAAAAGTGTTGGTAGTTCCGGAAAAGGTGGTACCTTTGCACCCGCAAACGCGAAAGAGATCGACGTTGAAAGCATAACATTGGGGTATGGTGTAATGGTAACACTGCAGATTCTGGTCCTGCCTTTCCTGGTTCGAGTCCGGGTACCCCAACCAACAGAGACCAATTGGCACCATGCCGGTTGGTCTTTTCGTATCTATTAACTATCAACTATTCA
>JAFPVW010000118.1 GCA_017395215.1 Prevotella sp.
AAAGAAAATAAAAATATAAATAATAATAGCAATAAAGATAACCATATTGAAAATAATGATAAAGAAATAGTCAACAAGCCATCAAATTCAAAAAATTTATTTAATAAAAATAACCTAACTAAAAAAGACGATAAAAAACAGGAAAATAAAATTCAAAATAATATACAAGCAAAAGAAGCAAAAAAAGAGCATAAGAAAACTAATAACAATATAAACATATTAAAACGAAACGACTATGAAGAGATTGCATTTTCCCCTCATTGCCCTTCTGCTGGCCACTGTGCTGAGCATCGTGGGAACCATGGAGGCCCTTGCAGGCCACGTGACTCCCGAGCAGGCCGAGCAGTCGGCCAGGGCATTCCTTGACAGCCGCCAGCGTGCAGGCCAGTCGGCGAGGCTGAAGATGGCGCGCCGCCAGCCGATGACGCAGGCCAGCGACAATGCCGCCTACTACGTGTTTAACGTCGGCGAGGATGCCGGCTTCGTCATGGTGAGCGGTGTCGACCGCACACCCGCCATCCTGGGCTATACCGACAGCGGCACGTTCGACGCCACCAAGCTGCCGGCCGACGTGCGTGCCTGGTTCGACGGCTATGCCGAGCAGCTGAGCTATCTGGAGCGGACTGAGGGCCGCTACGAGGCGCCCCGTGTGGCCAACAGCTGGGAGCCCGTGGGACCGCTGCTGATGACCAAATGGGACCAGAACTCGCCCTTCAACGACCAGTGCCCCATCGACCCGTCGACTGGCAATCGCAGTGCTGCCGGCTGTGCCGCCATTGCGATGGCCCAGGTGATGAACTATTATCAGTACCCATCGTGGACGGCGGCCACCATTCCCGCTTACACCACTAAGACGCAGAAAATTAGCATGCCAGCCGTCGACCCGACCTCCATCGACTGGGACGGGATGCGCTTCGTCTATGGCAACATGGCTAACGACAAGCAGAAGAATGCCGTGGCATGGCTGGTGCTGCTCTGCGGACAGTCGGTCGAAATGGACTACGGCAGCAAAGGTAGCGCTGCCGTCTCGCTGCTCGCCGTCAATGCGCTGCAGAACTACTTTGGCTACGACAAGACGGTGCGCAACATTAGGCGTAGCGATTTCACTGCCTCAGAGTGGGAGTCGCTGATCTACGCCGAGGTGGCTGCCGAGCGGCCCGTGTTCTACAGCGGCCAGTCGGTGGGCGGCGGACACGGTTTCGTCGTCGACGGCTACGACGGCGAAGGCCTGTTCCACATCAACTGGGGCTGGGGCGGCCACAACGACGGCTACTTCCGCCTGTCGGTGCTCAACCCCTACACCACGACGGAGGTGGGCGCCAGCTCGTCGACCGACGGCTTCAGCTTCCAGCAGGAAGCCATCGTGGGCATTCAGCACGGCACCGACGAGGTTGCCAACGAGCGGCTCACGGTCGGCAAGATCTCAGCATCGGGCGGGACGACATACACGCGGAGCGGCAACGGCAGCAACTTCACAAACGTCAAGGCGACTACCACCTGCTACAACATAGCGGGCATCACGTACACCTTCAATTTTGGCTTCGCGCTCTATGATGCCAGCGGCAAGATGGTCGGCGACGCCCCACTGTTTGTGTACAATTCCGTTGAAATGGACAACTATGCTATGTTCTCGGATTTGGAGACGACGCTCAACTTCGGCGCGGGGCTTGCCAACGGCGACTACTGGATAGTGCCCGTGTCGCGCACCGATGCTAATGGTGCGTGGAACCCCTGCTACGGTGCCGACGTCTTCCGCCTGAAGGCCATCATCGACGGTGAGACGCTGACGCTCGAGGAGCCGTCGGTCAGCCTCACCGCCCAGCTGCGCACCACGGGTGCCTGCGAGGCTGGCAAGTCGCTGCCGCTGACGGCCACCGTGACGAACAACGGGTCGATGTTCAACGACGAGATCTACATCTTTGTCGACGGCCAAAAAGCGGGCGCACGCACACTCTCGCTCGAGGGTGGCGCGACGGCCGACTTCGAGATCGACTTCATTCCCCAGAGCGGAGGCTCGAAGCAGGTTATGCTGGCCTACATCAAGGACAATGAGTATGTGGCGTTCGCACAGACGACCGTCAGCGTGGCAGCAGCGGCGACCAACAGCCTGTCGACAGCCATCACCGTCGAGAACCTCTCCTCGGGCAAGCTTACCGTGGACAATGCCTCGGTCAAAATCGTCATCACCAACAACGGGCAGACAAAGTACGAGCAGGCCGTCGAGGCAGACCTCATGTATTATAATGAGGATGACGGCTACTATTACATTTTAGACTATTTGACGCAGGACATCAGCGTGAAGGCGGGCGGCGTGGCGGAGCCACGCTTCCAGTTCCTCAATGTACCGTCGGGCATCAAAGCCATGGTTGCCCTGCGCTATTTCTCAAATGGAAAAATGACATTTGCGCAGCCCTATGGTACACCGTTCGACGTCAGCTACACGCCTAAGGGCCTGATTCATGCAAAGTCGCTGACGCTCGAGGGCGCCGATGCCAACAACGTGCTGCAGGAGCCGACGGCCGTGATTACCGCCACCGTCACCAACCGAGGCGACGCCAATGCCTCGTACGTGCCCATCATCATCGAGCTCTTCAGGCGTAACGACAGCAATGGCAACTACTTCAAAGTGGATGAGGATCGGGGCGAACTGGACATTCCGCAAGGATCGAGCGCGTCGCTGCGGATAACGTTCGACGGTCTGGAGCGCGGAGCCCACTACAAGGCCAAGGTGGGTTGCGCAAGCTATTCCCGCGTCCCCTTTGTGAGCAACGATATGGAGCTGAACTTCAGCGTTGCACCGCCGGCCCCCGTCAGCGGAACACTGCACATTCCGCAAATCAACCATGTGACCGTCAGCGTCGCACGCGGCGACACACCACTTGCCGACGGCGACCAGGTAACGGCCGGTGACCAGCTGACCATCACTTACACGGCCGAAAGTCCTTACGTCATCAAGGGCAGCGGCAGCAACACGCTGGTGGAGACGGTGACGCTGACGAACGACGACTTCGTGTCGGAGGAATATACCGTCAAGGTGGTCGAAGTGGAACTCCCCGCCGGCAGCGCGCCGTTGATCTTCCCGGACATCAGGCACGTGGACATCACCGTTGCACGCGGCGGCACACCGCTTGCCGAGGGCGACCTGGTGGTGATTGGCGACCAGCTGACCGTCGGCTACGAGTCGGAACTGCCCTATATGATCAAGCGTAGCATCAGCAGCCATCTGGAGGAGACGGTGACGGTGGCCGCGGCTGACTTTCGGCCGTGGGGCGACACGGTGTTAGACACGCTGATTGACGGCGCGGCGCAGGGCTTTACCCAGGTGACACCCGAAGCACCTTATGGCGCCGACTGGATGGAGCCTGGCTGGCCTCGTCCGACAGGCTGGTTTGTCCACATGCCCATATGGGCCGAAGGCCCGGGCAGCCGCACCCTGAAGTATGTCTATCAGGGCACAGGGCCGACCACCATCAGTTACATGCATTCAATTGACGGTTACTTTTGGCAATATGGTGAGTTCAAAATGTATTGTAAGGTGAATGGTGAAGTCATTGAGTCCACAGTCCGTGAAAGTGTCAATGGGGCAACCATTCCGGGGATAACGCTGCTGAAAGACACCATCACATTCAACGCGACTGGCAACGATGTCATCGAGTGGGTGTGCGAAAAGATGTACTGGAGCAACTGGGCCGACGACAATGGCCGACCATACTTCATCGGGAACATTACGGTGATCGACAAGCAGGCGTATAGCGTCAAGGAGATAGAGCTGATGAAATTCGACACGAAGGTGCGCATTCCGCAATTCAACCAGGTGAACGTCAGCGTCTGGCGCGGCGACACGAAGCTTGCCGACGGCGACAAGGTGGCGATTGGCGACGAGGTGGTCGTAGACTACCGTGCCGCCCGTCCTTATCTGATCAAGGAGGCTGGCGGCGGCGAGATGTGGAAGACGGTGACGCTGAGCAAGGATGACTTCCGGCTGAATGGCGTCGAAGTGCTTGACACGCTGATCGACGGTGCTGAGCAGGGCTTTACGGAGGTGACGCCCGAGTCGCCTTATGGCACCGGGGTCGATGACGAGAATGAGGGATGGCAGTGCCAGTCAGGCTGGTTTGTCCACATGCCCACTTATAAACAAGGCACTGGCAGCCGTACGCTGAAGTATGTCTATAAGGGCACGGGTCCGACAATCATCAGTTATGTACACTCCATCGACGGCTACTTCGAACAGTGGGGTTGGTTCAAGATGTATTGCAAGGTGAACGGTCAGGTCATTGCGTCCACAGTACGTCAAAGCATCTATGGTGCAACCATTTCGTGGCAAACGCTGCTGAAAGACACCATCTCGTTCCAGGCCACGGGCAACGACGTCATCGAGTGGGTCTGCGAAAAAATGTTTAGGGGCACTTGGGCCGACGACGGTGGCCGCCAATACTTCGTCGGAAACATTACGGTGATCGACGAGCTGGCATATAGCCCCGAGAACGTGAAGCTGACCGAAGCGACTGCTAAGCTGCACATTCCGCAGGCCGACCACATGGCCGTCAGCGTCACACGCGACGGCATGACGCTCGACGATGGCGACGAGGTGAACATCGGCGACAAGCTCGAGGTTACCTACACGGCCGACGAGGGCTATCAGATAATGGGGCAGACGGGCCGTGAGCTGGTGGACAGCGTGACACTGAGCGCCGACGATTTCAAGTCGGTTGCCGACTGCCTGATTGACACGCTGATCAACGGTGCTGAGCAAGGCTATACGGAGGTGACGCCCGACAACCTGTATGGCGGAACGACCGAAGCTGAAGGCTGGCCACGCACCACGGGATGGTTCACCATCATGGCAGACCGAAGTCACACCACCGACGTCAAGACCTTAACGTACACCTATACTGAGACTGGGCCCACGACCATCAGCTTCGTGCAGAACCTGAGCAGTCCGTTTATACAGTATGGCAAGTTCATCCTGTACTGCAAGGTGAATGGCCATATCTCGGAATCGACCGTGCACGACTATACGGTAAATCCAATCGAAAGCTATGAAACGCTGTTGTTCGACACCATCTCATTTAATGCAACGGGCAACGACGTCATTGAGTGGGTCTGCGAAAAGAAAGGTATAGGCTCATGGACTGACGGTGGACGTCCGTACTACATCGGAGAAATCACTCATAATTCAGAGATGTTTACGATACCTGCCTACGAGGCCGAGCTGGCAACCCTGAGGGGTGACGTGAATCTCGACGGACAGGTCGGCATCGGCGACATCGTGAGCATCACCAATGTCATGGCCGGCATCTTCCCAGAGGATATGGACGAGGAGGCCATCGCAGCGCTCAAGGTTCGTGCCGACGTCAACGGCGACGGCGAAGTGGGCATCGGCGACATCGTCACCATCACGAACATCATGGCAGGAGGACAGGAGTGAATTGAGAATTGAAAATTAGGAATTGAGAATTGGGCTAACGCCGTCCCCTTCGTGAATTGAGAA
>JAFPVW010000119.1 GCA_017395215.1 Prevotella sp.
GACGAGAAGAACCTGCACCACGCCGAGTACAAGGACATCACCAAGCGGATGCAGGACATCAAGTTCGACTGCACGAAGATGGGCTCCAGCACAGACAACTACATCCAGTTCTTCGACAACGACGGCAAGTACCGCTGGGTCATCCGCCACGCCACGGGCGCCGACCTGAACAACGGCTCGCAGCCCGCCCCCACGTCACGGTTGCAGGGCAAAGGCGTCAAGGACTTTTACCGCTACTACGAGGAGTACGAAGACGAGTGGACGAAGCCAGGCCCCGACGGCAAGAGCGACAAGCCCGAGGTGACAGGAGACGAGAGCGACTCGCGCTGCTACTACCATGCGGGCGACGTGGTGCGCTACAAGAACCGCCTCTACATCTGTGCCTCCGACCATATTCTGAACGGCGAGGCCCGCTTCATCACCCTGAACGATCAGGACGACCATACCATAGGCACCTTCAACTGGAACGGCGTGGGCAAGGACAGCGTCTATACCGACGACATGGCCTCGGCCCAGACCCTGGCCTGCTGGGTGAAAAACGTGCTCTACGACGACAACCGCTACAAGAGCGTGCGCGCCGCCCTGCAAGCCAAGGGCATCGCCCCCGGGCAGTGGGACCAGGTCATCCCGGAGACCGACCTGAAGCGATATGATGCCCAGTTCGCCCTGATGGATCAATACAAGTTCATCATTGACTGCACCCGAGAGTCGAGCAGTGAATTTACTGACCTGGTAGGTAGTTTTAAAGCATCACAGATGTCCAACGTCATTTACCACGAATGTGAAGGAAGCGAATTGGGCGGTCCCAACTTCGACCCCGATGACGAGGCCAACATCTGGAAGATAAGCTGCGGTCTCCCCCTATTCCTGGCCAACAAGGTGCGCTACAGCGATCACCTGACTGGCAGTTCTGACTATTGGATGCCCTATATCTTCATTGAACCGGAGAAATGGTTCCAGAAGTATGAGCAGAGAATGAACGACATGCCCTGCCTCTCCACCCTCAGCCCCAGCCACTTCAAGTGGGCCGACTTGGGCGTCCTGAACATCCCCGCGAAAATCAAGGTCCCCGATGGGATGCAAACCGTAGGTTGGCGGGACATCAGTGCCGGCAAATACCACATATTGCTGGTGGCCGTCTATTGGAGGCACGAGATGGTGGTTGCTTCGCTCAGAGCCAAATGGCGCATACTGATGAACGCCACGGTCGATTTTGCATGGAAAGGTGGCAAATTTGTTTTTGACGAGAGTTTGTGGGATCGCCGCAGCATCACCAGCCGCGAGTACGTCGTCACCGACAACGGCAAGAAGAACTCACGCCTGGAGAGCGTGGCCGTGCAGAAGGAGCAGTAAAACTGAAAGGACTTCCTCGCGGCACGACCGCGCAAGACAGGAATAGACATTAAGATAAAAACATAAAAAAGTAAAGATGACGAAAACAATGAAAAAACTGATGAACCTCTGGCTCCTGGCCGCCCTCGTGTGCGGCCTCGGCCTCGGCGTCACCTCCTGCAAGGACGATGACGACGGGCTGACAGCCGAGCAGCAGGCCGAGAAGCAACAAGGCGAACAACTGGAGAAGGCCGCCAAGTTCTGGAACGTCGTAGGGCAGCTCGTGGGCACCAACAACACCCCCGACGACTACGCCTCGCAGACCTTCGAACCCACCATCGGCGAGCCTCTCAGCGGCAACGCCACCGTGCGGCAAGTGGCCACCAACGACCTGGAGGCCGCTGCCCAGCGCTTCTGCAACCTGGCCGGACTGCCCGAGGGCACGGTGACGCAGGAGACCGCCGCCTACACCTGGAGCGACCCCGACGTGGGTTCGCTGACCTATACCAAGAGCACCGACGAAAAGTCGCTGGCCACGGTAGATGTGAACATCCGCCAGGTGCCAGCACTGCGGCAGCTGGTCTATCTCACCCCCGAGCAGGCCGGTCACAACGCCAACTGGACAACGTGCTACTATCGCTTCGGCGACGTCATCAGCCGTGTCCGCCCCGACGACGGCGTCAGGGAGTTCTGGGTGTGCGTGCGCCCTTCTTTCGAACCTGAGGGCAAGGACAAGAGCCACTGGATCTCGCTGTCGCCGCTGCCCTCCGACAAGCTCATGGTCTATAAGGCCAGCAACGGCAACACCTATAAGCTGCCGAAACTCCTGGGTGTGAACAACGAGCAGATGGGGAACCTGGCGGAGATGCTCTTTGCCATGCTCAACCCCGAGAAGTGGCAGGAAAACATCTCCTATAATCCCTACAAGAGCGTGTTCAATAAAGGCGTCCCCATGTTCCACGACTTCGACAAGTCGAAGATAAGGTATAACAGCAAGCACTTCTGGGCGCGTGTGGCCACAGGATGGGACAACACCCAGGTTGACCTCACCACCGGCAATCGTGTGAACCTGTGGAAGGCCATCTTCGGCAACACCCACGAGTCGATGGACCGTCTCTACATCCAGGGCAAGATGCCGCTGAACCTTATCTGCAGCAGCTCTTCATGGAACACCTGGACCAGCAACTCGCCCACCATCTACGAGACCGTCTTCACCAACGGCGCGGACAAGGAGAGCAACATGCACCACAAGGAGTCAAAGGAGCGCACCACGCAGGTGGTTGACAAGCGCAACCCCGACAACAACATTCAGTTCGACGTGACGCAACTCAGCACAGAGGACTCGCCCGAGATTATCTACGACGACTACTTCAAGGACAACGGCGCCATACACTACTGCATACGCCACGCCACCGGAGAGGACCTGGCAAAGTTGAGCCGTACAAAATACAACACAAAGACCCCCATCAGCGGGTTCGACGAGGTGTTCTGCTACAACAAGTACTACTATCCGCCCCTCGGCTACGACCTGAACACGGCGCCAGAGATCATCTCAACCGACCAGGGACAGCACAACCTGGGCGAATACGACGGATTGGACAGCTACTATCGTGCGGGCGACGTCTATCGCGACGATGAGGGCAACCGCTGGTTTGTCGTCAGCATGTCGGGCCAATTAGATAATTTTGGCGAGAAGTCGCCCTATTCTGAACTGATGACCTTCGACAACATCCAGGTGGCCAACGACGGCAGCCACGCCAGCAACCTGCCTAACCGTGACATGGCCATACGCGGCTCCCTCTTCCTCTGGCAGTTCAATACCTATACGATAGATAAAAAAGAAGATGTTATAAGGAGTCAGCCTAAATATTCTTATAGGATATGGGAAAGCATCTATGACTATGCTGGCGTGGACTTGCGCCAGTTACACCAGGTAGTAGCGTCACATAACCATAATCAACGCCAAAATTCTTGGCTCTACAGCGTGGCCTATAACGACGGCACGAACCAGCAGCGACTGCTCAGAGTCACATCCGATAACCAGAGAGACGACAACATGTTTACCTTTAGTTACTGGGACCACTATGTGAGCAGCCCTGACAGCGTAACACGTTTCTACCCTCCCGAGGCTTTCTCGAACATTGGCATCTATCTCAGCGACCTGGCCGACCAGCGGAAAATAGATGCGTATGCACTCGACACATACGCCATGCAACCCCTGCTCAACTGGACGGGGGGCGATGGAGTGTCTAAGCGCAACTGCCGCAATACAACCGACAAACGTGCCAATGACGTGAGGAACTACCTCTACAACCGGCCTGTATGGCAGGCTTTTGAGAATCCCAGGGACATGTGGAATGCACCCATCATCTTCTTCCGCATGACGACGGTTTACGACCGAGGCTCAAGTGACTATTCGATCATCACCACCGATGGCCGCCGACTGACCCGTGTGAATTCCATTAAACGTGTGGATGATGACGGATGGGGACGCGATGTTGACGATTTCAAAAATTTCAAGGGAGCCACCGCCTTGGTCTATGAGAGCATGACAAGTGATTTAAATACACTGGACGGTAAGCACTTTGCCATACCCAACTGGCGCACCATTCCGAACTATGGAAGGTGACAGATGGTAAAATAGTGAAGTCATCAGGTAAAGCCTATACATTATTATATATATAATATAAAACAAAATGAACATGAAAAAAAGAATGAACTTCTGGCTGATGGCCGCACTGGTGTGCGGTCTCAGCCTCGGCGTCACCTCCTGCAAGGACGATGACGACGACAACGGGTCGGAGAAGACTTCGACCGTAACCCTCGACTCGGATCTGCTCACACGCGGCATCGAGACCGAGATGAAGAGCGACGCCATCGACGTGAAAGTAACCGCCGACGGCCTCTGGACTGCCACCCTGGGCAAGAATGCCGACTGGGTGATGATCAAGGACTGGCAGGTGACCTACGAGGGCTCGCAGACCCTGACCCTGCTCTTCGACGAGAACCCCACCGGCTACGACCGCACCACCACACTCACCATCGGCAACAGCGACGGCGAGTTCCAGAAAGTCACCGTCCGCCAGACACCCCTCGTCGATGGAAAGGCGCCCACTAACGGCAGCGGACTGGCCTTCGCCGGACAGGGCGTGGGCTGCGGCATCGACTACGACTACGTGCTCAACGTGTATAACAAGGCGAACAGCAAAGAGAAGTTTGAGCCTACGAAGATTAAGAAGCCCAACAACATCTTCAACATCGCCTACATCGAGGAATTGCAGAAAAAAGGAGAACAAAACGGGGGACTGGGTCCGTCGGCCTACACCGAGACGCCCATCGCCATCTCCGAACTGACGGCACAGATGCTGGACAGCAGCATGGTGAAGGTGAAGGACGTGAATTTCAACCTGAAACTGAGCATCAGTTTCGGGGCTATCAATTTCTCGGCACAAGGTGACTACACGTCGAAGAAGACCCAGACGGAGAGCGCCGTGGACTATGTCATCAACCGCTTCGCACCGATGTACAACGTGGTTGTCTCGCCCGCCGAAATCCGCGCCTACGCTGCAAATAAAAAGAATAACATTATAGACGCTGGCTCCGACAAAGCAGCGGAAGAAGAAATCGACGCGATGATTGAGCGCTATGCCAGAATAAATAAGCGCAGGGGGAGAACCGGCCTGAACGCAAATGGACTGACAGCCGAGCAACAAACGGAAATCGATGCCATGTACGACCAACTAGACCGGTCGGTAACCCACACGTTTGGCGGTGTCTTCTCAGGTAACTTCACATCGGCCTACAACAAACTCTACAATGCGCTGGTGCCCACGAAAAAGGATTATACGGCTGCCGACCAGGTGCTGAACCAACTCGACAACGACTACGGCCCCTTCTTCATTGCCGGCGGTGACTTCGGCGGCGGCATCGTCGTCCACTGCCACGCCCTCGACCGCATGCTCGACGGTAACGGCAAATTCAGCGGACATTTAGCAGCCGCCATAGGAGGAAAGTTCAATGTATCGGGCAAATTCTCCTACTCAGAAGAAGGTCTGGAGACACTGCATGAATGTAACCCCGACCTCTACATCTACGGCGGCAACGCCATTGCAACGACCAACACCCTGATGGACATCATCCTCGGCACGAAGGTGAACGACCGCGACCGCTGGCTGACCGCCCTGAAGGACTGGGTGAACTCCATGTACACCGCCGACGACAAGAAACCCGACCAGAGCATGGCCTCCCCGCTGTCGTTCATCGTCGAGCCGATATGGACTCTCTTCGACGAACCCGCCATCCAAGAGTATGCCCAGGAATACTTCATCAAGAAGTATGAGGACCGCGGCATAAAGGGCTACCTACGCATCGGCCTCGGACTGGATACGGCTACTGCTGACGACCTGCTGAACAAGAACAGCGACTTCAACAAGAACAGCAAGAACAAGGACGTTCCGCAGATTTCACAGGCCAGCGGCAACTACAATCAGGCACCGGACAAGAAATAGCAGAAAGAAGATGAAACGAACAGCAATAGCCCTCCTGACGCTGGCCGCCCTGCTCGCGGCCTGCCACGACGACACCGACGCCCCCACACCGCCCACGCCCGCAACGCCGGGCGCATGGACGGTGAGCGTGGTGGGCGGCACTGCCGCCGACACCGGCGACGACGACGCCCCAGCCCTCGGCTGGCGCGCCGCCTACGAGAGCCTCACCGTGAGCATCAGCGGGCGCACAGCCGCCACGGGGACTATTGCCGTCACACTCGATGAGGGCAGCGACTGGCTGTCGGTAGCCAGCGACACACTGGCCGCCGACAGTATCGTCGCCCTTACCACCAAGACCAACGACACCGGCGTGCGCCGCGAGGCCCTGCTGACCTTCGCCGCCGTGGTTCCTGACGGAGAGACGACAGGCGCCGACGCCCAGCCCCGCGCCACGCTGCGCATCGTCCAACTCTCGCAAGCCGACAACAGCCACAACGGCGACCCACGTGACCAACTCTATATCGGCTACGGCTACGACATCTACAAGGCATTGGAGTCGCCCATGGCCGTGCGCACCAAGGCCCCCGTCCTTAACTATGAGCGGCTGCGCGAAATGACCGACCGCTACGGCTCCGCCTACGTGCAGGACTGTCACCTCGCGCAGACTGGCGTGCGCTACGTGGCCTCGAACAGCATCCATGCCTTCGGCCGCGACCTCGCGGAGCAGCAGACGGGCGACACGGACAACCACTTCGAGGGCTGCAGCGAGGACTGCAAGCAAGCCGAGCAACTCATCGACAAGGCCAAGGGCGAACTGACGCAGCACAACTTCGGCCACGGCTCACTCGAGAAGGCCGTAGCCTCGCGCATCATCGACCGCGCTGCACTCATCGATATGCAGCGCAAGAACACGATCCCTTTCACAAATGAGGTCATCAATCGCTTCAACGACCTCTTGCTCGTAATTACCGACCCCGCCCAGCGTCGGCAGTACATCGAGCAGATGCTCACCGACTTCGGCACCCACGTCATCATCCAGGTGGACCTGGGCGGGCGCATCGACTACACCTTTACCATGCAGAAGTCGGCCTCGTTCAACAGCGTCGAGGAGATGAAGCAGGAGGTGGACTTCACCCTGGGCCGCATCGCCGACACCGACCGCACGGGCAAGAACCGCACACCCTCGTCGAGCAAGTCGCACGAGGGAGCCATCACCGTCACGGGCGGCAGCACCGATCTGCGCTCACAGTTGGAGAGCGACATCCGCGCCCTCGACGGCTCGGGCCAGATCAGCCCCACCCATCTGGCCAACTGGCTGGCCAGCATCAACTATTCGCAGAACTTCGAGCGCGACGCGTCGCTCGACATCATCCACTTCGAGCTCATCCCACTCTGGGATCTCGTGCCCTCCGTCCTGCGACAGGAGTTCATGGAGGCCACTTTCCGCATGGCGCAGCGCAGCGACAGCCAACTGCCCGCCAGTTTCACCGGCACCGACATCTACCAGATAGACACCTCGGAGAAAGCGCTGTTTGATTTCTCTGATATAGATAATATAGGTAATCTAGGAAGTCTATCCCGTCTCCTCTACATCGACGGCGACCCCGTTCTGGAGGTCTGCTCGGAGTACGTGCCGAAAATCCGCACCGACCAGCGCGTCACCATCGCGTACCCCATCTACCGCCAGCATATCCGCATGAACCAGGGGCTCTTCCTGGGCGACGGCATCCACCAGCCCGCCTACGTGGGCTTCTCGGGCGCCGACTGCTACGTGGACCCCATCGACTCGCTGGCCCCCGGACGCCGCATCAGCCGCTTCTATTACGCCAGCGGCAGCCTGCTTGTGGCCAAACCCATTGCCATCAACGAGAAGGGTGTCCGCACCGTTGAGGACGACCTGTTCCGATTCGTGAGCGAGGGGCAGACCGTGACCACCCCCATTATGAAACTTGGCGCACAGTTCTGGACGCGCCGCGACATCAACTACGCTATGGGCTTCAGCCGCAACCCCACCAGCAAGAAGACCAATACTGACGAGCACGTCGTGGACGGCGTGCTCTACGCCCGGTTCTATCGCGACCTGGGCTACTATCCCCAGCAGTACAACGGCTGGACGTGGGGCTGGAAGCCCAACACCTTCTACGAGAGCCAGCCCAACACGCGCTGGTATCTGCCGTCGCCCGACGACGTGCGCAACCTCTACGCCTTCCTCGGCTTCAACCCCAAGGCGCTCTTCCCCGGCCAGGTGTCGGGCTTCGGCGCACAGTTCAACGGCTACTACGGCATACATGACTTCCTGCAGAACCGCTCGTTCGACGACGGCGACAACGCCGTGCGCTACCGTGGCCAACTCAGCGTGCTGGCCACTCGCCACGCCGAGGATACCGACAATCCGCTGTTCGCCATCCTCGACCAGCACTACCGCCTGACGCTCCGCGAGGCCACAGGCGACTTCCACCGCGACTACTTCCCCGTCAGGGCCGTGCGCGGCTTCATGTTTGAATATCCCACCCTGAACATCATCAAGGACAATATATATAAATAAGGTAATATGAAATATCTGAAAACGATAGCCATGTTGCTGGCAGCAGTCACCATCACCACTGCCTGTAAAGACGACGAAGAAGAAACAAAGACAGAGACCCCGACAGATGTATTGTCGGAAGACGTGCAGCGAAAGATGCAGGAGCGCGAGTCGCTGGCCACGCTGCTCACCATGCTCACCGGCCAGGACGTCAGTCCGATGAACGACATCGACTTCGAGGGCCGTACCTTTGAGCCCGACTACGGCGAGGTGACCGACGAGGCGCAGCCCTTCTGCCGTGCCGTGTGTGTGCGCAGTGCCGCCGAGGCCGAAGCCGCCTTCCGTATGCTCGTGGGCGGCAACGACCGCCTCATCAGCGAGACCTCCGACGGCTACACGATTGACATGACCGCCCTCGACTGCCACAGCACGGGCAAGAAGCAGTCGCTCGGCACGCTGACCTTCCATCGCGAGGGAGGGCGCAACGACATGGGCTATGCCGAGGTGAGCATCCCCTGCATTCCCCACCTGCGGCAGATAGACTACAAGACACGCAGCCAGATGGGCAAGAACGCTGCCTTTGAGTCGCCCTGCGCCTACGGCGACGTCTTCGTCAGGGGCGGCAAATACTACATCTGCGTGAAGGAGAGCGAGGGCTACACCGCCAATGCCGCCGGCAAACTCGTGTCGATGGAGGCTGGCAAGGGCACGGGCTGGCGACTGATTGACGACTATGAGGACGACCACCATGGGCTCTGGCTGCCCGAGAAAGTTGGCTCGGTCTATGACATCACGCTCTATATGCTGCTCTGTGCCGACGAGGACTTCCTGCCGCAGAAGAAGCGCATCGTGAAGAACCTGCCCGGCAAGGTGTTCCCCTATGCCTGCTACTACAGAAACGGCATCTACACGGAACCCGTCAACACGTCGCCTGCCGACGAGGGCTTCGGCACCACGCAGCGTGGCTACAGCCACTGGATACAACGAGGTGCTTTTTATGATCCCAACGACACGAACAGTGGCAGCGGCATCTGCGTCGCCCGCGACGCCACCATCGGCTCCTACGTGGGCTTGTTCCAGGGATGGTGGCGCAACTTCCATTACGTGAAGTTCGCGCCGAACACCCTTCGCGACAAGGACGTGCGCGAGCTCACCTTTTCATTCACCTATAAGGAACTGACCAGGTTCAACCAGTTCCTCTCTGGCTTCGGGGCTGTTTACACCTGCACGGTGGTCAGCTTCAACGACACGAAGCCCGAGGGCTTCTCGCTGGTGGATATTTAAAACGACGACAGGCTTATGAGGAAAATTCATGTTTCACATACATTATTATGGTTAGTACTGTTGCTGGCGACGACGGAAGTCGCCACCAGTTGTAGCGATGACTCTCTGGAGGCCTGGGCCGACGATGCCCTGGCACCGGAGAGTCCCGTCGCCTTCCAGTGGACACGCGCCGAGGACGTGGAGACGCACGCGCTCTTCCTGCGCAACCACGGCGTGGGATACTCCTACGATGCCGTGCGCGGCGAGTACTGCAACTGGCAGGACATACGCTGCCAGGTGATCGACCGCGCGAGTGTGGAACAACTGCAGCGTATGACGGGCCAGGCGCTGCTCACCGCAACGCCGATGAGCATCCTGAGGAGCACGGGAAAGTTTGAATACTCGAAGCGCGACTACGTGGCCAACGTGTCGTTGAACCTGAAGGAAGAAATTGACATCGGCCTCTACAAGGGCGAGAAGCGCAAGCGGCAGAACTTCATCGAGGATGGCATCGAGGAGTCGTTCTTCTATTCACTGAACGAACAGATTCTGCGCGCCAACACCACGCTGTCGCCAGCCAACCTGCGCGCACTCTATAATGACAAGAATAAGTGGATACTGACGCAGAGTTTCAGGGGGGCCATCGAGCACCTTGGCCAGAGCACCCAGCAGGACTACGCCGCCGTGGACTCGTTCGTCAACGTCTGGGGCACCCATGTCATCACCGAGGCATGGCTGGGCGGCAGCCTGCGCATTGACCTGATGAACTATATGTGGCGCTGGAACGACAAGTCGAAGACCGAGGAGTTCACCACCGAGGAGTTCCTTCAGGCCGTGAAAAGCAAGGACGAGCATCGCTCGGGCACCGACGAGTTCCAGTGGATAGAGCACGGACGGCTGAACATTACGGCGCGCGGCGGCGACCAATCGACGCTGACGAGCCTCCTTGGCGAGCACAAGGCCGACGGCACACGCGACTTCAGCATCGACGGCGTGGCCAAGTGGCGCATGAGCATTAACTACGACCCGGCGGACGAACTGGGGTCGAACGTGGAACTGGTGGAGATGCGCGTCACACCCATCTGGGAGTTTGCTGAACTGGTGGACCCCTACGTCGCCGAGCGCATCAAAGCCTCAGTCCTGCAGGATGCCGCCGTGCAGCAGTCGCTCATAGGCGATATGAACTTCTTCAACGTGAGCCTGCCCGTGAACTATGCCTCGGTCACCTGCAGTTACCGCGAGGCCACGGGCCAGTGGACGCCCTTCACCCGCACCGACAGCGACGCGGAGCCGATGATGGCCAACATTGTCAGCGGCGGGCGCTACGTGGCCGTCGTCTGCCGCGAGACCATCGACGAAAAGCGCCTCTGGGTGTGCTACCCCGTCTATGAGGGAAAAATAAAACTGGCCTGCGGCGTGGGCGTGGCCGACGACCAGACGGCCTACCGCGTGCGCTGGCTCAACGGCAAGTGTACGCTGACTGCCCTTGACGACAAAGCCACCGACGGCCGCTTCTACATCACCTGCGGCGGCGTGGGCGTCAAGCGCGTGGAAGGCTTCACCTACGCCGACTGCACGGCTCTGCCCGCCATCGAACTCGACGGCGGCGTACGCCCCGACGGCACCTACCAGAGCCGTGCCTTCGCCGTTGCGAAGAGCGGCGAAGACTTCACCCTCTGGGCCGACCGTCAGGAGGCCGACATCGTGGGCTACGACTATGCCAACGTCTCGGAAAACGGTCGCCACCTCTTCCGGCGAAACAATAGTTACACATATATATATAATAATAATGAAATAAAGTATGAAAAGTAAGATTTTCTTTTTGATGCTCCTCGTGGCGGCCATCGCCACGGGTTGTAGCAAGGACGATGACGACAACGGGACACCCGGCCAGGAGACGGCCACGGGGGCCACGATGTCAGTCACCGTAGTGTTTGCGCCCGGACAACTGGGCGACATGGGCTTTGCCGACAACGTCTTAGAGGGCGTGTATCGCCTGAAGGTGCTCGACCACCAGGCACAGCCCGACACCATCGACGTGAACTACCTGGCGGGTGCCGACCTCGACGCCGCCAAGGAAATGGTGGAGGACTGGTTTGACAACGGCTACAACATCTACACCGCCAAGCCCTTTGAGCGCCGCCTGCTGGTGCTCACCGAGCCGTTCATGGTAGATTGGCTGGAGCCGCTGAAGGAACGCTTCTTGGATATTGACGAGGTGCTGGTGCTGAAGATGAACAAGGACGATGTGGACAAGGCCGCCACCCGGCTGGGACTTGGCTCCCGCCTGCACGGTCTGAACATCTCGGCCGCCTCGTCGGCGCGCCGCTACTGCCAGTACATCTGGCAGACCATCCAGGAGGCTGAAGAGGAGCACGAGGCGGAGATAGAGTCGGGCGAAGCCAGTGACGATGACCCTGACTACAAGCCGCTGAACTGCGACAACATGTGTTACTTCCGCCTCTACGAACCCGACAAGGTAGCCTTGCGCGACAGCGTTTACGAGGTGCTGAAGGAGGAACTGGGTGGCAGGACGGAAATCGTCTTCAATTTTATGGCCACCACCGTGGGCGACGGCATCTACACCGGCGAGGAGCAGAACTCCATTCTGCAGGAGGCCTACAACTACGGCCAACTCTTAAGCGACCTCTACACCGAAGAACGCTCGCGCTTCCATTTTGCCGACCTCGGCTCTGCCGCCCAAGGCCTGGGCTTCTACTTCATGGGCCGTCAGTCCGACGTTGACGTACTCTCACTCGACACGCAGTTGGCCAGCCAGTGGTGGGTGCGCCGCGACTTCGGCACCGCACTCTTCAACTGGACCGCCCAGTGGATGCGCGCCGACGCCCTCGGCACCATGCCTGCCGCAGAGGAGTTCGGCGGCTGGAACAGCAACTACGTCACAGACAACATCCAGCTCCTCGAGGAATAAGTTTTACGACAAAAAGAATTTAACGAATTATGACCATGTTCAAATATCAGCATATCATCAGGTCAGCGGCAAGCCTGCTGCTGGCCCTGGCCTGCGTCATCACCACCGGCTGTAAGAGCGACGATGACGACAATGGAGGCAGCACGAAGCCCGAGGCCGCCAAAGTGAAAGTCATCAACGTGGACGTTATCCTACCCAAGACCATCCAGCAACAGTGGCAGAACAGCATCGACTGGGCCATGACCAACATCGAACGCGCCCAAGTCGGGCTGTCCCGACAGGTGAAACTGAACCTACGCTATCACGACGAGGACACCGAGAACCTGGAGCAGCTGGCCTACCGCCTGACCACCCCTGAGGAGGGCGACGACACCTGTCACGCCATCATCGGCCCCTACCACAGCAACCACGCCCAGACGCTGCTCAACTATGCTGCCCAGCGCCGTGTGCCCGTGGTCATGCCCACCTGTACCAGCAGTGAACTACAGCGCATCCACGCCCGCAGCACCTACGCCTGGTTCCTCACCGAGAGCGACATCACGCAGTGCGAGATGATGCTCTCCGTGGCCCGCTCCGGAAAGGCCGACGTGGCCCTGATCTACAGCGACGACACCTACGGCAAGTCGTTCGAGGACTGGTTCGGCTACTACGCCACTGAGTTCCGGCTGAATGTGGCCGGCGAGGGTCAGATGAAGTACACAAAGGGCAAGAGCATCGATGCCTTCCTCCAGAACATCGACGAGGACAGCAATTCCAAAAACCTGATGCTCTGCGTGGCCGTCAGTGATCCCGCCGACTATGCCGACATCCAGAAGCAGCTCTACAACTACCTGATGAAGCGCTTCGAAGAGGCCGAGGCTGCCGGCGAGAACACCGCCGAACTGAGGGACATCGTGCCCATCTTCGCCAACACCTCGTGCGACGATGCCTTCATCAGCCAGTGCGGCGAGGGCGACTTCGTCGTCGGCATCACCCCCTCGGGCAGCCTCGACTACGGATTCCCGCAGGCCTACCATGCCACCTACGGGCGCCGCCCGCACAACGGCGAGGCACAGGTCTATGACGCACTCTGCATCATCGCACTCGGTGCCTACTACCAGATGATAAGCCCCGACGAATGTCTCGTCAATGGCGAGCAAGTTGTTTACAGCAAGAAACCCTACGAGGCCGGACTGACCGACTACATGCGCAGCGTGGTGAGCCGCGACGGCTACAACACCGGCTGGGAGGACACACAGCTGCACGTGGGCTTCGAGTGCCTCTTCCTCGAGAACGACTTCGCCCTGCACGGCGCCACCGGCAGCCTCGACTTCGACGAGCAGACCTACACCAAGGTACTCAACACCACCTATATGCTCTGGCAGCCCACCAAGGGCAGTAACGGCAAGACCGACATCGAGCCCATCGTTTATATGAGTACCGCCGGCACCAGCAGCCAGGCTTCGACCACCAACATCTGGGAACAGGAGAAACGCTGGATTCAGGATAACTTCGAGGCTGGCAGCGACCCCGAACTGCCCGAACTGACCGACAACTGGGCCGTCATCATCAGCCCCTCGACCACCTGGGCCAACTACCGCCATCAGGCCGATGCCTTCGCCATGTACCAACTGCTGACCGAGGCCGGCTACGACGAAGACCACATCGTACTCATCGTCGAGGACAACCTGGCCAACGACGAGCGTAACAAGTACCCAGGCAAGATATACATCAATGCCATCGAGGACGAGAGTGACCTCGACTTCGACCAGCGCGAGGGTGCCGTCGTCGATTACCACTTCTCGCAGATTACCCGCGACGACGTGGCCGACATCATGCTGGGTCGCCAGAGCGACCGTCTGCCCAAGGTCATCCATTCCACGGAGAACAGCAACGTGTTCTTCTTCTGGAGCGGCCATGGCGGTTCGCGCGAAGGCCCGCTGTGGGGCAACGAGGACGCCAGCGAGTACTTCGGCACGCAGCGCATCCATGACATTGTGGAGCAGATGGGCCATGAGTTCAAGTACCGCCGCATGATGTTCGCCATCGAGACCTGCTTCTCAGGCAACTGGGGCGTGGCCCTGCAGGGACTGCCCAACGTGCTCGCCATCACTGCCGCTAACACCCGCGAGACGAGCGATGCCGACGTACACGACAAGACACTCGGGGTGTTCCTCAGCAACGCCTTCGCCCGCACCTTCCGCAACGAGGTGGGCCGCCTGAACACCATCACCATCTACGACCTCTACAAGGAACTGGCCCGCACCACCGTCGGCTCCCATGTCAGCCTCTACAACCAGGATCACTACGGCTCCGTATATACCAACACCATGCAGGAGTTCTTCCCCTACAAGTGAGGTGGCCAATCATCGGAATAACGAAAACAATGAATAAAACAATGAACCTCTGGCTCGTGGCCGCCCTTGTGTGCGGCCTCGGCCTCGGTGTCACCTCCTGCAAGGACGATGACGACGAGAACAAGAGCGAAGAACAACAGCAGCAGGAACAGGAGGAACGTGCCTCGAAGTTCTGGAGCGTCGTGGGACAACTCGTCTCCAGCGACTCCTATGCCGCCGACTACGAGGACAAGACCTTCGAGCCCTCCTACGGCGTGGCCGACGCCGCGAACGCGACGACGCGCATCGTAGAGACCAACGACATGCAGACGGCTGCCCGCCGCTTCAGCGACCTGGTGGGCGCCGCCATCGAC
>JAFPVW010000120.1 GCA_017395215.1 Prevotella sp.
GAAGGCACAAAAATACTTAAAATATTCAGAAACGTGCTTTTTCTCATAAGAAATTTGTACCTTTGCAGTCTGTATTATTTGTAATAAGGTAAAAAAAGGATTGAAAATGGGAAAAATCATTGCATTAGCCAATCAGAAAGGCGGCGTGGGAAAGACCACGACCACCATTAACCTGGCAGCATCGCTGGCCACACTCGAGAAGTCGGTGCTCGTGGTAGATGCCGACCCGCAGGCCAACGCCTCCAGCGGCCTGGGCGTTGACATAAAGGAGGTGGACTGTTCACTCTATGAGTGCCTCATCAACAAGGCCGACGTGCACGATGCCATCTACACCACCGACATTGAGGGATTAGACATCATACCAAGCCATATCGACTTGGTGGGGGCCGAGATAGAGATGCTGAACTTAGACAACAGAGAGAAGCTGGTAAAGAACCTGCTTGCCCCCATAGCCTCTGAGTACGACTACATACTCATAGACTGCTCTCCCTCGTTAGGGCTTATCACTGTGAACTCCCTGACGGCAGCCAACTCGGTAATCATACCCGTTCAGTGCGAGTACTTCGCCTTGGAGGGCATCTCGAAGCTTCTCAACACCATAAAGATAATAAAGACCAAGCTGAACCCGAAGCTCGAGATAGAGGGTTTTCTGCTGACGATGTACGACTCTCGCCTCCGTCTGGCCAACCAAATCTACGACGAGGTGAAGCGCCACTTCCAGGAGCTGGTGTTCAAGACAGTGATTCAGCGCAATGTCAAGCTGTCGGAAAGCCCGTCACACGGCCTGCCCGTCATACTCTACGACGCCGACTCCACCGGCTCGAAAAACCACTTGGCATTGGCAAAAGAGATAATTAGCCGAGGAGAGAGGAACTGACAGCTCCCTTAACTCCCTTTAACACCCACAGAAGAAAATGGCAGTAAAGAAAAAATTTGCGAAGAGCAACGTATTAGGACGAGGCCTTGACGAAATAGGCAACGGCAGGGGACTTGACGCCCTGATAGATACCGGCGAGGTGAAGACGCAGGGGTCGTCGAACCTCAGCGACATAGCCGTAAGCCAGATTGAGGCCAACCCCAACCAGCCGCGCCGCGAGTTCGATCAGGAGGCTCTGCAGGAGCTGGCCAACAGCATCCGCGAGATTGGCATTGTGCAGCCCATAACACTGCGGCAGGTGGCCGAGGGGCGATACCAGATTATTGCCGGTGAGCGCCGCTGGCGGGCATCGCAGATGATTGGCCTGGAAAGCATACCGGCGTACATACGCACAGTGGAGGACGAGAACGTCATGGAGATGGCGCTGGTCGAGAACATACAGCGCGAAGACCTCAACGCCATAGAGATAGCACTGGCCTACCAGCACTTGGTGGAGACCACCAACCAGACGCAGGAGAAGATTTCGGAGCGCGTGGGCAAGAGCCGCGCCGCCGTGACCAACTACCTGCGACTGCTGAAGCTGCCGGCGCAGGTGCAGATGGCACTGAAGAACCGCCAGATTGACATGGGCCATGCCCGTGCCCTGCTGTCGCTGCCCAGCCCGTCGATGCAGATTAAGCTGTTCAAGGAAATATCCAAGAACAACTACTCGGTGCGCAAGGTGGAGGATATGGTGCAGATGCTGAAAAGCGGAGAGGACGTGAAAGCCGGAAAGAAGAAGCTGGCCTCCAAGACACAGCTGCCCGACGAGTACAACGTGCTGAAGCAGCGGCTCTCCGACCTGTTCCAGGCCAAAGTTCAGATGACCTGCACCCCCAAGGGAACGGGAAAGATAAGCATACCCTTCGACAGCGAGGCAGCCTTAGAGCGCATTATGCAGGCCTTAGACCGCCTGAAGTAAGTACACGAAAAGAGAAGGAGTCAGGGAATTGAGACTATATAGCAAGACAACACGGTTTCTGAGGACAGCCATGACCTGCGCCCTCATGGCTATTGGCATTGAAAGCACCTGCGGACAGAACACCGCAGCTGACTCTACGGCCTACAGCACGCCTAAAGACTCGGTGGTTGTGGAGCTGATGGTGAGGGAGCCGGGAATGCCCTTTGACAGTAAGGACCTTAAGGAAGAGACCGTAGAGGTGGTGAAGCAGGTGCAGAAGATGGAGCGCGACTGGAACCTCTGGGCGCCCAACCCGCAGAGGGCGCTGTGGATGGCACTGGTAATACCCGGCGCCGGACAGATGTACAACCGCAAGTACTGGAAGCTGCCGCTGGTCTACGGAGGGTTCATGGGATGCATCTACGCCATGTCGTGGAACAACATGATGTACAAGGACTATTCGCAGGCATACCTTGACATAATGGACGACGACCCCGGCACCGAAAGCTACAACAAGTTCCTGCACTTAGGCAAACGAATAGACGACACGAATATAGAGCAGTACAAGACGATATTCAAGAAGCGCAAGGACAAGTACCGCCGCTGGCGCGACCTGAGCTTCTTCTGCATGGTTGGAGTCTACGCCCTGTCGGTCATCGACGCCTACGTAGACGCAGAGCTGTCGGTGTTCGACATATCAAGAGACCTGAGCATGAAGGTGCGCCCCACCGTTATTGGCAGCAACGCATCGAAGAACCCCCTCTACGCATCGTCGTTGGGAGTAAACTGCAGCATCAACTTTTAGTGGCTGCACAAGACACTATCAAACAAAAGAAACGCAAAAGACAGAAATGACAACAAAAGCAACATACACCAAAGAGAAAGACTCCGGCAGCATGCTGATGCTAAGCCGGACACTGATGTTCATAGTATTAACACTGTTCTTCGCGCTCACACAGGCGAACGCCCAGACCGTTATCGACGACGAGGAAGAGGATGACGACGAGGAAGAGGTGGTAGAAGAAGACGAGATTACCGTGACCGACCAGCAAGGGCGAATGGAGGTGATTGAGTTTCCCGAGGCCATGACCTACGACCTTGACAGCCTTCTCAACCTGTACATGTCGAAGCAGTACATCTTGGGCGACGACAACTGCAACATGAAGGACGTGAACCCCGTGTTCACCAAGGAGGAGTATATTGACAGGCTCCGCCGCATGCCCACGGTGATGGAAATGTCGTACAACGAGGTGGTACAGAAGTTCATCGACCGCTACAGCGGCCGCCTGCGCTACTCCATCAGTTACATGTTAGGGGCGTCGAACCTCTACATGCCCATCTTCGAGCAGGCCCTCGACCTCTACAAGCTGCCTCTCGAGCTGCGCTACCTGCCCATAATTGAGTCGGCCCTCAACCCGATGGCCGTGTCCCACGCCGGGGCAACGGGACTCTGGCAGTTTATGCTGGCCACAGGCAAGCAGTACGGATTGGAGGTCACCTCGCTTGTCGACGAGCGCCGCGACCCGCTGAAGTCGTCGCTCGCCGCAGCCCACTACCTCAGCGACTTGTACAAAATCTACGGCGACTGGAACCTGGTCATAGCTGCCTACAACTGCGGCCCGGAGAACATAAGCAAGGCCATCCACCGCGCAGGAGGACAGAAGGACTACTGGCAGATATACCCCTATCTGCCCAAGGAGACGCGAGGCTACGTGCCAGCATTCATTGCCGCCAACTACATAATGACCTACTACTGCAACCACAACATCTGCCCCATGACCACCCGCCTGCCGGCAAAGACCGACACTGTGATGGTTAGCCGCGACGTGCACTTTGAGCAGATAGCTGCCGTGATGGGCCTCGACATAGACATGGTGCGCTCGCTCAACCCACAGTACCGCCGCGACGTGGTGCCCGGCCACAGCTCGCTGTCGTCACTGCGACTGCCACAGACGGAGGTTGGACGCTTCATAGACATGCAGGACTCCATCTACAGCTACAACGCCGCCGAGCTGCTGACAAAGCGCACCGTAGTGAACGTACCCGACGACTACGTGCCAACATACCGCAGCAAGAAATCGGCAGCGCGCAAGTCGAAAGCACGGAACAGACGCAACAGCAAAGCCAGCAGGCGCTCGTCGAAGAGAGGCAGCAAGGCAGCAGGCAGAAACCAGAGCGTGACCATAAAAAGGGGGCAGACGCTGTCGGAGATTGCACGCCGCAACGGCACCACCGTGGCCAAGCTGAAGAAGCTCAACGGCATCAAGGGCGAGAAGATACAGGCAGGCAAGAAGCTGAAGGTGAAATAAAAAAAATAAAGGAGGGAAAAAACATGGATGTAGAGCAACAGAAGCGTGAGTCGGCCGACGACAAGCTAATAAACGACGCATTCCAGAAACTGCTTAACGACTATTTGGCATCGCGCCACCGCAAGAAGGTAGACCTCATAACCAAGGCCTTCAACTTTGCACGGCAGGCACACAAGGGCGTTCGCCGGCTATCGGGCGAGCCCTACATCATGCACCCCATTGCCGTGGCCCAGATAGCCTGCTCCGAGATAGGACTCGGCTCTACCAGCATCTGCGCAGCACTGCTGCACGACGTGGTGGAGGACACCGACTATACCGTGGAGGACCTGGAGAACATCTTCGGCTCGAAGATAGCACAGATTGTCGACGGACTGACAAAGATCAGCGGCGGAATCTTCGGCGAGCAGGCATCGGCACAGGCAGAGAACTTCAAGAAACTGCTGCTCACCATGAGCGACGACATTCGCGTAATACTCATCAAGATATGCGACCGTCTGCACAACATGCGCACACTGGACTCCCAGCCTGCCAACAAGCAGTACAAGATTGCCGGCGAGACACTCTACATCTATGCTCCGCTGGCCAACCGCTTAGGACTGTACAAGGTGAAGTCGGAGCTTGAGAACCTCAGCTTCCGATTCGAGCACCCCGAGGAGTATGCCTCCATACAGGACAAGCTCGCATCAACGCAGGCCTCACGCCACGAGCTGTTCGACCAGTTCACCACGCCCATAGAACAGGCCCTGAAGCAGATGGGCATACAATACCAGCTGAAGGAGCGCGTGAAAACGCCCTACTCCATCTGGTGCAAGATGCAGAACAAGCACGTCACCTTCGAGGAAATCTACGACATACTCGCCGTAAGGATAATCTTCACACCACGCAAGCGCGAGGAGGAGATGAACGAGTGCTTCAACATCTACGTGGCCATCTCGCAGATCTACCGCTCCCACCCCGACCGCCTGCGCGACTGGCTCAGCCACCCCAAGGCCAACGGCTATCAGGCCCTGCACGTCACCCTGATGTCGAAGCAAGGCCGGTGGATAGAGGTGCAGATACGCTCCGACCGCATGGACGAGATTGCCGAGCAGGGCTTTGCCGCCCACTGGAAATACAAGGAGGGCGAGGATGCCGAGTACACCGAGGACGAAAACGAGCTGAACGAGTGGCTGCGCACCATCAAGGAGATTCTCGACGACCCTCAGCCAGACGCCATGGACTTCCTTGATGCCATCAAGCTCAACCTCTTTGCCAGCGAGATATTCGTCTTCACTCCCAAGGGCGAGATTAAGACCATGCCCAACGGATGCACCGCCCTCGACTTCGCCTTCTCCATCCACACCTTCCTCGGCAGCCACTGCATAGGAGCCAAGGTCAACCACAAGCTCGTTCCGCTGAGCCACCGCCTCAACAGCGGCGACCAGGTGGAGATACTGACCTCGAAGTCACAGCACGTACAGCCCGCATGGATCAACTTCGTCTCCACAGCCAAGGCAAAGGCTAAAATCCAAGCCATACTGCGCCGCGACAACCGCGAGACGCAGAAGCACGGCGAAGAACTGCTCATAGAGTTCCTCAAGAAAAACGAGATAGAGTACACCCCCGCCGTTGCCGACCAGCTGGCAGAGTTCCACGACGTGGCAAAGCGCGACAACTTCTTCCTCTCCTTGGGAGAGAAAAACATCATCTTGGGCGACAAGGACATTGACGAGCTGAACGGCAAGAACAAGAAAGGCACCGACGGCAAGAGCGGATGGCGCAAGTACGTGCCCTTTGTCAGCCAGAAGAAGAAAAAGGACGACGAACCCCAGCAGCAGCTATTCGTAGTCCCCGACAAGTTCAACCGCAAGAAGCCCATCTACATCACCGAGGAAACCATACACGCCTTTAAGTTCAAGAACTGCTGCCACCCCATACCCGGCGACGACTCTCTGGGATATATCGACAACAAGAAGCAGATTGAGATACACAAGCGTGCATGCCCCGTGGCAGCCAAGCTGAAATCGAGCTACGGCAACCGCATACTCGACGTGAAATGGGACATGCACAAGCTGATGTTCTTCGACGCCACCATACGTCTTAGCGGCATCGACCGCATAGGCCTGCTCAACGAGGTGACACAAGTCATCTCCTCGCAGCTGAACGTGAACATCCACACCATTAACATCACATGCGAAGACGGCATCTTTGAGGGCATCATAGAGCTGCGCGTACACGACCGCGAAAATGTGAAGGCAATCATCAGCAGCCTCAAGACCGTGCAGGACCTGAAAGAAATCTCAGAGATTATTTAGCACTCCCCCTCTTACCCCCCACAAGCCCCCCACCCCCACTTCCAGCCCATAGCCCCCTAAGGGGGGAACTACAGACTCTGCAGAAACTCCCCCTTAGGGGGTTGGGGGGCTGGAAGGGGGGCTGAGAAGTCAGAGTTGGGTTAAAAACATACTTTTTTGCGCTATGAGTGAAAAAACTTCAAGAAACTTTTTGCTGATAAGGTTATTTTTATTAGTTTTGCACTCTGAAAGAACTACACTGCTGACTAAACATCTTTATTATTATATTGTATAACTAAAACAAAACCTTATGAAACAACATCTCAGAAGAGCCTCTATGGCTTTGCTCCTGTCAGTGATGTGCTTCATGGCCTACGCCCAGAAGACAGTCACCGGCACAGTGAAGGATGCTACAGGCGAACCGATGATTGGCGTAAGTGTCGTCGTCGACGGTACGACCATTGGTGGCGTAACCAACCTCGACGGTAACTTCACCATCCAGAAAGTTCCCAACAATGCAGTCCTGAAAATCAGCTACGTAGGTTACAAGGAACAGAAAGTGTCCGTGGCCGGCAAGACCAGCGTCAATGTTGTAATGCAGGAAGACGCCATGGGCCTTGACGAAGTGGTGGTCGTTGGTTACGGCACCATGAAGAAGAAAGACCTGACAGGCGCCGTGGCTTCAATCAAGCCCGCCGACATTGCACAGGTGGCAGCCCCCGACGCCATGCAGGCCATGCAGGCCAAGGTGCCCGGCCTCGACCTCCTGTCGGGCGACGGCCAGGCCGGCTCGTCTGTGAGCATCACCCTTCGCGGCAACCGCTCCATCACAGCCAGCAACTCACCGCTCATCATCGTCGACGGTGTGGAGTATTCGGGCAATCTGGACATCCCCGCCTCCGACATCGAGTCGATGGACATACTGAAGGATGCCTCCTCAACCGCCATCTACGGTACGAAAGGCGCAAACGGTGTGATTATCATCACCACCAAGCGCGGACAGGCAGGCAAGACGCGCGTCAACTTCTCGGCATACTTGGCCATGAAGTCGCCCACCAGCGCCGTCAAGAGCATGTACGGACAGACCGAGGTGCAGCGCTGGATTGACCGCGCCAACTACCAGGCCGACCTGACTTCCGGCAACTGGGGTTCGTCGAACCTGACGGCAGACGACGTGTTCGGTGCCACCACCATAGCCGGCAACGACAACTACAAGGTGGTGGACCTTATTGCCAAGGGCGACTACACCGACTGGTATGACACCATACTGCAGAACAGCACCTCGCAGAACTACGAGGCCAGCGTAAGCGGCGGCAACGAGAAGACCAACTTCAGCGTGTCGCTTGCAGCCATGTACGACAAGGGACTGCTGAAGCACGACAAGATGGACCGCTACAACGGCCGCCTGAACGTGGACCACATCATTAACAAGTACTTCAAGGTGGGCGGCTCGATGGCCTTCACCTACCGCAGCCACGACGCCCGCAACGC
Organism: Prevotella sp.; assembly: GCA_017395215.1. GTDB lineage: Bacteria > Bacteroidota > Bacteroidia > Bacteroidales > Bacteroidaceae > Prevotella. The sequence continues at coordinate 7,891 of JAFPVW010000120.1, forward strand.
CTCGGTGTTCAACGCCGCCCGCAAGATGACCAGCATAACGCAGGCCTACAAGGAAGACGGCAGCATCAACGAGACGCCCAACGTGTGGTACACCGCACATGTGAACCCGCTGATGGACGAGGGCGACAACTACAAGCACCACATTGAGAGCACACGCTACATTGGCAGCGCCTACCTGCAGATAACGCCGATTACCGGCCTGTCGCTGAAGTCGCAGCTTGCCGCCGACCGCCGTAACCGCCGCGTGGGACAGTACAACGACTACCAGTCGGCAGGACGCTACCAGGCTCCCTCTACCACCTATATGTCGAACGCATGGGACGCATGGACAATACTGACATGGCAGAACACCGCCAACTATAACATAACCCTCAACGAGAAGCACGACCTGGGATTCCTGCTCGGCCACGAGCTGCGCCAGGACGTTCGCGAGGGCCTGGGCTACAACGGCACCGCCGGCAAGGAGCACTACTACAACCAGCAGTTCTACGACGTGACAAAGATTTCTTCCGACCAGACGCCATCGTCGAGCTACACCAAGCAGGCCATGCTGTCGTTCTTCGGACGTGTGAACTATACGCTCATGAACCGCTACCTCTTCTCAGCATCACTGCGTGCCGACGGCTCGTCGGTGCTGGCCGAAGGCAAGAAGTGGGGCTACTTCCCCTCAGTGAGTGCCGGTTGGCGCATATCAGAGGAGAGATTCATGGAAGGAGCCAAGTCGTGGTTGGACAACCTGAAGCTGCGCGCAGCATGGGGTATCTCGGGTAACGCAGCCGTCAGCCCATACCAGACGCTGGCCACCGTCAGCGCCACCACACCCGGTTCCAGCGACTCGTTCATACCCATGTCGATGAGCAACACCGACCTGTCGTGGGAAACCACCAGCAGCATCAACATCGGTCTGGACTTCGGAATCATCGGCGGACGCATCAACGGTACCATCGACTACTACAGCACCAAGACCAAAGACCTGCTCTACTACAAGAGCGCTCCCGCATCGTCGGTGTTCACCAGCGTACTGTCGAACATCGGTGAGTCGAAAGGCCACGGTATAGAGGTGGGCATCAACGCCCTGGCAGTGAAGACCAAGAACTTCACCTGGGACATCAACGCCAGCTACACCAACCAGCACGACGAGATTGTCAAGCTGGCCGACGGCTTAGAGCGCAACATAGACGGAACCACGGGACTCATCGTCGGCGAGGCCCTGTCGGCCTACTACGACTACGAGACCAACGGCATCTGGAACGTGGGCGAGTACGAGCAGTACGTGGCCGACTACCAGGCCAAGGGCATCGAGTTCACTGCTCCTCTGAACAACTACGGCACGCCTGGCACGATGAAGATTGTAGACCAGAACGGCGACGGCAAGATAAGCGAGGACGACAAAATTGTCTACAAGCGCACTCCCGACCACATTCTCGGCCTTACCAACACCTTCTCGTACAAGGACTTCGCACTTAGCGTACAGTGCATGGCACGTCTCGGCGGATATTTCGCCTTCGACAAGAACAACGCACTCGGACTGAACGACGGCGACGCCAACTGGGCAGATGTGGACTACTGGACACCTACCAACACCAGCGCCAAGTTCCCATCGCCGGGAACCAACGGAACAGGCTACTCCAACCTGTACACCACATACATGAGCTCGCTGCTCTACGAGAAGAACAACTTCTTCAAGATCAAGGACATAACCCTGAGCTACAACGTAAACAAGAAGTGGCTCAAGTCAATACGCATGGAGAGCGCCAAGGTGTACTGCTCGATGAAGAACTACTTCACCTTCGCCAGTGTAGACGACTATGACCCCGAGCGCGGCGGCAGCATCAACTGGCCGTTGGCAAAGCAGGTCGTAGTAGGTGTGAACGTGTCATTCTAAATAGTTAAGAATCAAGAATTAAGAATTAAGAGTATATGAAAAAGATATTTGCATTCATCTTAGCTGCTGCCAGTCTCACCACAGGGATAACGTCGTGCTCCGACTTCCTGGAAGAGGACAACAAGACGGGCATGACAGCCGACCTGACCTATAACACCGTAAGCGGCATTGAGGGTCTGGTGAAATCGTGCTACGCATACACCCGCGGATGGTGGGGCAAGGAGGCCGGACTGGGACTCACCGAGTGCGGCAGCGACCTGTTCCTCGCCGGATTCGACAACAAGCAGAAGTCGCTCACGTCATATAACCTGACAGCACGCTCACTCGACGGTAACACTGCCGACGACGCAGTGCTCGACCACTACTGGGAAATGTTCTACGACGCAATAGACGTGTGCAACAACGCCCTGAAGTACATCCCGCTGAACGAGAACATCACCGACACCAAGAAGGAACAGTATCTGGGTGAGGTGAAGTTCCTGCGCGCCCTCTACTACCTGCAGATGGTGGCCACCTGGGGACCCATTCCCTACAACACGGAACCCGTAACCGCACAGACCACCACGCCCACCCGCATGCCGGAGGCCGAGGTATACAAGAACATTCTCACCGACATCGACGAGTCGATGGCCCACTTCAAGGCTGCCAACTTCACCGAGAAGAAGAAGGACGGCGGCGAGCTGGGACGCGCCACCTACTATGCCGCCGAGGCCCTGAAGGCTCGTGCTGCACTCTATGCCGCCTCATGGTTGGGCAACAACGCCGTAGAGGGATATTCCAACCTCTACCAGATAGCCCAGACAGCCGCCGAGGATGTAATCGCCAACAGCGGTGCCTCGTTCTACAGCCGCTACAGCGACACTTGGAACATGAACAATGAGGCCATACAGAACAACAACGAGGCCATCTGGGGTGTTGCCTACAACAACTCGCTGACCACCGAGAACTGCATACCCTACCGCTACAAGACCGACGCCAACGGCAACCACATGTCGTTCAACTCGCTCATCACACGTACCGGCTACAGCCGTGGCGGCTCGGCCATGCTGCTGATGTTCGTACCCATGTGGAACAACGGCAACTCGGGCGACGTGGGCGGCAACGGCACCGGCGACGACCGCCTGTTTGTCCGCGTGCTCGGCACCTCGACCGCAAGCATCAAGAGCAAGCTCACCGGACAGCAAGTGGAAGTGGCCAAGTACTACTCGCCTTACGGTCGCGGCTTCACCCGCTACACCACCACACCGTGGCTCTGGAAGAGCTTCGAGGCCGTGCGTGCCACCGACCAGCGCTGCGACGCCACAATGATGACCCACTACAACATTCCCGACGGACTGCAGGGCAACCGCCCCAACCACTATCCGCTGATGGGACAGTTCATGACCAACCCTGACGTGGCCTACGCCGCCGACGGCAACTACTTCAACCAGGGCGACACCGCCATCTACTACTGCCCGTTGGACGGCGACTCTCCCGAGGGTCAGGCCATGCAGGCATGGGCCAAGAACCGCTACCGCATACAGTTCCTCTCCGGCGGCGACATCCCCGTCTACAACTCCAGCGCCCTCACAGCCGTTCCCACGCAGACCGCCAAGAAGGTGAGCGACGTTTATGGCGACGACCGCTACAACAACGTGAACATAGGCGGCTGGAAGTCATACCCCGGCCTTAAGAAGTTCCTCGACGACCAGTACAACGCCACCTATCCCACGCACGACATCAGCTACCGCGACGCCATCGTCTTCCGCCTGTCCGAGATGTACCTCATCAAGGCTGAGTGCCAGTTAGCCAACGGCGGCGATGCCCTTGCCACTATCAACCAACTGCGCAGCGCCCGTGCCATCAAGGGACAGGACAACACCATCAGCGGCTCTGTAGACATCAACACCATACTCGACGAGCGGGCCCTGGAGCTTTGCGGCGAGCAGCAGCGCTGGTTCGACCTGAAGCGCACCCACACCCTCATCGACCGTGTGAAGAAGTACAACGGACAGGCTGCCGGCAACATAGCCATGCAGCACTACTATCGCCCCATCCCCGAGGCTCAGATGATTTCCGTGACCAACGAGGTGGCAGCACCCGCACAGCAGGATGCCAACGGCGTGCTCCAGTACACCTCCACCGCAGAGGGCTTCTGGCAGAACCCCGGCTACTAAGCCAGAGCAAGCCCACAAAAGCCCCCCTCTTATCCCCCCTTGGGGGGAGGTTAGGAGGGGGGCTTCTCTTGGGGGGAGTTAGCCCCCCAACCCCCCAAGGGGGGGATAAGAGGGGAGCTTACCCCCCTTTAGGGGGGTGTTTCTGCAGAGTCTGTAGTTCCCCCCTTAGGGGGCTAGGGGGCTTTGGGGGTTGGGAGGTTAGGAGGGGGCTTCTCTTGGGGGGAGGTTGGGAGGGGGCTTATAACAGCATGCGCTCGAGCCAATAGACAAGTATTCCGGCCAGATAGCCCGCAAAGGCAATCCATGTGATTTTCTTCATATACCAGCCGAAGGTAATCTTCTCTAATCCCATGACCACGACGCCTGCGGCAGAGCCTATGATGAGCATAGAGCCACCAACGCCTGCACAGTAGGCCAAGAGCTGCCAGAAGATGCCGTCTACGGCCATAGGCCCTGCCTCGGCCACAGGATACATGCCCATGCACCCCGCCACGAGAGGCACGTTGTCGACAATGCTGGAGAGAACACCAATGATGCCGTTGATGAGATAGTAGTTGCCAGAGAATGCCTCGTTCAGACCCTCGCCAAGGGCAGTGAGCACACCCACCTCCTGCAGCACTGCCACCGCCATGAGAATGCCGAGGAAGAACAAGATGGTTGAGAGGTCAATGCGGCTCAGCAAGTCTGTGACCCGCTTGGCCATGGTATCGTCCTCAGCTGTGTTGTAATGGAAAATCTCGGTTACCGTCCAGAGAACGCCGAGCACCAACAGGATGCCCATGAACGGCGGCAGGTGGGTAAGCGTCTTGAATATGGGCACGAAGCAGAGGCCGCCCACGCCGAGCCAGAAGATGGTGTCGCGCTGAGCCTTGGTGAACTGGCTTACATCAGCCTTAGGCAGGTTCTGCTCCTTGTCAAACTTGCCCTTGAGCGACAGGCTCAGGATGGCAGCAGGAACAACCATTGACACGAGCGACGGTACGAAAATCTCGGAGATCACGCCCTGGGTGGTGATGACGCCCTTTATCCAGAGCATGATGGTGGTCACGTCGCCAATGGGCGAGAAGGCACCGCCGCTGTTGGCCGAGATTACCACAAGGGCAGCATATATCAGGCGGTCGTCGCGCGACTGCACCAGCTTGCGCAGCACCATAATCATCACGATGGAAGTGGTGAGGTTGTCGAGAATGGCCGACAGGAAGAATGTCATAAAGGCCATGCGCCACATCAGCTTGCGCTTGGAGCTCGTCTTCATGGTGTCGCGTACGAAGTTGAATCCGCCGTTAGAGTCGACAATCTCAACAATGGTCATGGCACCCATAAGGAAGAAGAGCGTGCCCGCGGCATCGCCCAAGTGGTGCTCTATGACCTCGGCAATATGATGAACGACGCTGTCGGCGCTCACCTCAGGATAATAGGCTGCAGGACCCATCATGAGCAAGGTCCAACAGAAGACGCACATCAGCAGTGCTACGGCTGCCTTGTTGATTCTGGTCACGCTTTCCAAGGCTATTGACAGATAGCCGATGACGAAGACTGTGACGATAATGATTGTTAATGTAGACATGATTTTAAGTATTTAGTTGTTGTTTCAGACTATATTATAGCAGCGTGAGGGTGTAGAGGTAGACTACGGCTGCGGGCATGGCAATTAGCGTGGAGTCGAAACGGTCGAGCATTCCTCCATGGCCTGGCAGTATATTGCCGCTGTCCTTGATGCCAAGGGTGCGCTTCATGAGGCTTTCAACAAGGTCGCCCCAGGTGCCGAAGACTACCACCACCAGTCCGAGGCCCACCCACTCAAGGAGAGTAAGGCTGGCGGGCTGCAGGCCATAGTGCCTGACAAGGTAATAAACAGCCACGCTGCCTGCCACCACAAGCACGGCACCGCCTATGCTACCCTCCCACGACTTGCCGGGGGATATGCGTGGAAACAGCTTGTGACGGCCCAAGAGCGAGCCTATGCAGTAAGCACCAGCATCGTTGAGCCAGAGAAACACGAATATACTCAGCGGCAGGGCGAGGGTATAGGTCACGTCGCCGTCAACGGCGTGAAACGCAAGGACGTTGATGAGCGACAACGGCAAGGCCACATACATCTGCGACATCATGGTGTAGGCCCAGTCGGCCAAGGGGTCGGCCTGCTTCAGGTAAAGCTCAGCTACCAGCAGGTAGACCAAGGTGAGCAGGTAGGGAATGAACACGCTGGAAGGAGTGAGGTTGCTGGCGAAGCCGGACATGGCCATGAAAAGATACACGCCGGCAGCTGTGGAAATAAAACGGTTGACCACGGCGCGACCACTATCGTTGACAAGGCCGGTAAACTCCCAGAGCGTGAGCCCTGTGACAAGCGCAAAGAGCAACACCATAGCCTCTGGGCGAAGGAACGACGAGACTACGGCTGCCACGAAAAACACCGATGTGACGGTACGTACGATAAATATTTTCATGCTTTCTTTTCCTCTTCTTTAGTTTCCTGTTCTGCAAGCTGGCGCTCGCGTTCTGCGGCCATGCGCTCGGCATCAGCCCGCATCTGTGCCTCTAAAAGTTCCTCGGCACGGCTGGTCCAGGGACGCTTGCCGAAGATTCGCTCAACGTCGTCGGCAAAGATTACCTCGCGGTCTACGAGCAGCTGGGCCAGCTGGGCGTGCCCATCCTTGTGCTCAGTGAGTATGGCCTTGGCGCGTTCGTACTGCTCGTTAACCATGCGCAGCACCTCCTCGTCCATCACCCTGGCCGTCGACTCCGAATATGGGCGCTGGAACTGGTATTCCTGATTGTTGTAATAGCACACATTGGGCAGCTTGTCTGACATGCCGGCGTATGCAATCATGCCGTAGGCCTGCTTGGTGGTGCGCTCAAGGTCGTTCATGGCACCGGTGGAGATATGGCCGATGAACAGCTCCTCGGCCGCACGGCCGCCAAGCAGCGAGCACATCTCGTCGAGCATGGCCTCCTTGGTTTGGAGTACACGCTCCTCGGGCAAGTACCATGCTGCACCCAAGGCCTGTCCGCGGGGCACTATGGACACCTTGACAAGGGGGTTGGCAAACTCTGTGAACCAGGAGATGGTGGCATGTCCGGCCTCATGGATGGCTATCGATCTCTTCTCCTGCTCCGTCATCACCTTGGTCTTTTTCTCCAAGCCGCCGATGATGCGGTCAACGGCGTCGAGGAAGTCCTGCTTGCCCACCTTCTCGCGGTTGTAGCGGGCGGCTATCAGGGCGGCCTCGTTGCAGACGTTGGCAATGTCGGCACCCGAGAATCCCGGTGTCTGGCGAGCCAAGAACTCAATGTCTACGCTCTCGTCGAGCTTCAGCGGCTTCAAGTGAACCTTGAACACCTCTGTACGCTCGTTCAGGTCGGGCAGGTCTACGTGTATCTGGCGGTCGAAGCGCCCAGCACGCAACAAGGCCGAGTCGAGCATGTCGGCACGGTTGGTGGCTGCCAGGGTGATGATGCCGCTGTTGGTACCAAAGCCGTCCATCTCCGTCAGCAGGGCGTTGAGGGTGTTCTCGCGCTCGTCGTTGCCGCCCATGGCGGGATTCTTTGAGCGCGCCCGTCCCACAGCATCAATCTCGTCGATGAAGATGATGCATGGAGCCTTCGACTTGGCCTGCTGGAAAAGGTCGCGCACACGACTGGCACCCACGCCCACGAACATCTCTACGAAGTCGCTGCCCGACATCGAGAAGAAGGGCACTCCAGCTTCGCCGGCCACAGCCTTGGCAAGCAGGGTCTTACCCGTGCCCGGAGGGCCTACGAGCAGTGCTCCCTTGGGAATCTTTCCGCCCAGGTCGGTGTATTTCTGCGGGTTCTTAAGGAAGTCCACAATCTCCTGCATCTCCTGCTTGGCGCCAGCCTGCCCGGCCACATCCTTGAACGTGATGCCCAGGTCGCCGCCCTTCTCGTACATCTGCGCCTTCGACTTGCCGACACTGAAAATGCCGCCGCCACCGGCGAAGCCGCCACCACCCATGCGACGCATCAAGAAAATCCACATAGCGATGATGAATACGAAGAACAAGCCGTTGTATAGCAGGGAGTTGAAGAAATCACTCTCGCGCTGGTTGTCATAGGAGTAGGTTCCTGTGAACGTGCTATCAGCACGTGCAGCCTCAATGAACTGTTCCACTTGGTCGGCACTGCCTATCTCAACGCTAACGTACGGATTCTGGCCTGTCTGGTCAATGCCTTTATGGAAGACGTCGCGCACGTGCTCTGGCTTGACATACATCTTGAGAATGTTCTGGGTTTTGTTCACCACTATCTTCTCAGCGTAACCACGCCCAACAAATATCTTGAAGTCGCTGTATGTAGACTCGGTAGCAGTATGCGCAACGCTACCGTCGCTGTTGCTCGTCATGTAGAGAAGCACCAGCGTAAGTATGGCCACAAAGTATATCCAGTTCATGTTGAACTTGGGCATGTTCATCTTCGGGCCGCCTCCCGGCCTGTTCTGTATCTTATTCTTTTCCATTCCTAATCAAAAATCCTCTATTTGCGTCAACTTCGCATCCTCCCAAAGGTGGTCCAGGTCGTAATACTCACGCACGTCAGGCAGGAAGATGTGCACCATCACGTCGCCATAGTCCATGGCCACCCACTGAGCATTGTCAAGCCCCACCACGTGCGTCGGCTTCTCGCCCATCTGTTCGCGGGCCACATCGCCCACCGACTCAGCAATAGCCTCCACCTGTGTCGGCGAGTTTCCTTGACAGATGATGAAAAAGCGGCAGATGGCTCCGTCAAGTCCCTGCATGTCCGTAATCACTATCCCTGTACCTTTCTTCTCTTGTATTCCCTTTATGATTGTCTGAACCAACAGCTCTGTTTGCTCCATTTATAATATAAATAATGTGGTCGTTCTTTTTTCAGACTGCAAAGGTAATGCTAATTATTGGATTAAAGGCGAAAATCTCCTTTTTTTTGCAGTTTTTTTAAAAAAAGTTGCCAAAAGTTTTGGTGGTTAACAAAAATGTCGTACCTTTGCACCCGCAAATTAAGAATTGCAACAGCAATTGGGGTATGGTGTAATGGTAACACTACAGATTCTGGTCCTGTCATTCTTGGTTCGAGTCCGAGTACCCCAACAATTAGAAAAAACAAAGAATCGTTGGAATGCCAATAAGCAAAGGCAACTCCAACGATTTCTCTTTTTGTTACGCTGACAAACATCGTTCATTCCCAACAAGTGCTATCGACACCTTGTGTCGCTTGCCTTGGCAAGATCTTTGCAGGGAAAAGGATGTGTTTGATGAAAAAAGTGGCTATTACGCTTTACATTTTCCTCGGCTGACCTGTATTATAGATGTATGACACGGAGTCAAATTGAAAATCTGTTCAAGACGCACTACGCACAGATGTACCGTCTGGCGGTGACCATCCTCTACGACGAAGCCGAGAGCAAGGACGTGGTGAGTGAGGTGTTCGCCCGTCTGCTCAACAGCAGCGAGACGCTGAGAGCGGACACGGCAGAGCGGTATCTGCTGGCAGCAGTGCGCAACCGGTGTCGCAACGTGCTGGAGCATCGGCAGGTGCGTGAGCGGTTCTTCCGCCTGATGTCTGACGAGGCCGTGCAGCCCACACTTTCTACTGACGAACAGATACGCATGGAGGAACTGATGCAGTACATCCGCCAGCAACTACCACCGCTCAGCCAAAAAATCTTCCGACTGCGCTATTTACGGGAAATGACCTGTCAGGAGGTAGCTGACACGCTGGGCATCAGTCGCCAGACCGTCCACAGCCACCTCGTGCAGTCGATAGAGCGAATCAGGGAATATTTCAAATCAAACACATAACAAGTATGATGACAGACAAACAGCTTATTGCAAGGTTCCTGGAAATGCAAGAACATCCAGAAGTGACCGACGAGCAGTTACGCCAGATTCTCAGCGATGAGCAGATGCACGAGTTGGTTGAGCAGATGGCCTTCACCAAGCGGGCATTCAAGAACGAGGAAACTCTGACCGAGGAACCAGCCATAGCAGATGAGTGGGAGAAGTTTGCAACTGCCCATGCTGAAGAACTGGATGCCCTCGATGAAGATACCCCCAAGCCCCGTTTTGCTTTGCACCTCGCGCCCCGCAAGATTGCGGCATCCTTTATCGGCGTGCTCTTGGCTTCGGGCATTGCCTTTGCTGCCATCCAAATCGTGCGTAGTGTTGGCGCGGATTTCAAATCCCCGACTCATGAGACGCGGATTTCAAATCCGCGCCAGCAAGTCTCAGACTCTACCCGCCAATCTTCTCCTCTTCCTTTGGAGGGGTCGGGTGAGGCTGTCATTACCTTCGACAACGTGCCTCTTGACACAATGCTCCTTGAAATGGCCGACTACTACCATGTCAGCGTAGAGTTTGAGCGTGAGGAAGCCCGCCAGCTCCGTTTCCATTTTGTCTGGAAGCTCACCGACGACCTCGACCGTCTGGTGGAGAAGCTGAACAACTTCGAGGCAGTAAACATCATCCGCGAACCTGAAAAACTGATAGTAAGATGAGACGACAATATAATCTACTATTTCACCATTTACTACTTACTATCTGTTTGTCCTTTCTCTTTTCCCTTAATTCCGCAACACTATTACAAATATAACTTTTTAAGTACCTGAGCAACAAAAAGTTGCTCAGGATTTTGCCATGTCAGATTTTTCACCTATCTTAGTGTTGCAAATAAAAATATGTATCAAACCCGACAGACATGGC
>JAFPVW010000121.1 GCA_017395215.1 Prevotella sp.
AATGATTTTGTTTTCATATTTTTTTTGTATAACAGTTGCTTTGTTTTCTATTTCTGGAGACCAAAGTCGGCTTGTTGGGCTTCTACCTCCTGAAGCATCTTGGCTTTCTCCGCATCAGAGAGGGTGGACGACTGTTGGGTCGTTTGGCTGCTGTGGGTGTTGCGGGCCAGCCAGGCCGAGACGGCGAGGATGACCAGCGAGAGGCACAGGGTGACGAACTGGTTGGGAGTCCAGTTGTAAATCCCATTGATGATGCCGCCCACCAGATAGGCCACGAAGGGATAGCACAGCAGGTTGACCCACGTGCTGCCCATATCGACAAAGCGCACGAAGGTGCCGAATACCGACAGTGTCACTTCCACTCTACCGTAGTCTCATATTCAGTAGAACTGGCTTTATTAAGCAAGATGATATTGTTTTCAATCTTCTGGCTGATGGTGGTGACGAGGCCGTCGGTGATCACGTATGTGAATTGAATGTCTTCTACGGTGAACAACTTGTCTTTAGCATATACTTTAATACTCTCCGAGGCAGGCAGGAAACGGCTCGTCTTTCCGAAGAATCCATACGCAGCGAGCCAGTCTTCACAATCGTTAAAATCGACGGGTATCACACGGTCTGCCGTTATGTCAGACGGTTCGTATGTCCTCACCGACTTCACTGCACCCTCTTCATTTAGCACTGTCACCGTGTGGATATTGTCATTCTGCCATTCGTAGTTCGTCACGGTGAGCATATCGCCATCCTGCCAATCGTAGTCTTTTTTCTCGTAGGCAAAGGTATGGCTGATCATTCGGCCCTGTCCGTCATATTCGTATGTGCTGATGGCCTGCGGCGCTTCAGGCCGTGGGCTACCTTCGCCGTACGAATAAATGCTCCTTTTCACAATGCGCCCCTCGCTATCAATATCGAAGTAGGTCTCAGTCACAGAGGTGGGAGCATCAGAATAAGAGGCCAACTTTCTGACGGTGTAAATCTGACTGTCTGAATACGAGAATTCTGCCCAGTGGTCAAGTCGCTGCTCGCCAGTGCTATTGTCGAAGTTTTTCCATTCCTTGATCCGGCCCTGGCTGTCATACGTGCATTGGTCAACGTCTTTTAACAATCTTTCCCCGTCTTTCAGCGAATAGGTAGTCATCTGGCTCACCCTCTTCTGCTGCGAGGGCTGGACAGGAGTCTCTTCCTGTGGGTTTCCGCCTACGGGGCTGTCATCGTTGGAACACGATGTCAATGTCAGGCTGCATGTCAGCGCAGCAGCAATCATACATAATTCAATTCTTCTCATATCTTCTTTAAATTTTTCTGGTACTTGTCCTTTGAGTCCTTTGAGTCCGTAGAGATATTGTTACTTAATCACTACCTTCCTACCATTGTTTATATATAGCCCCTTCGCCGTGGGCTTGCCCGTGAGGCGGCGACCGTCGAGGGTGTACCATGCATCCATGGAATTGTCAATTATCAATTGTCCATTGTCAATTGAAATGATGCCCGTGGTCTCGTCGCCGTCGCCGCGCTCGGCTTCGCCGCTTTGCTCGTCAAAGAAGTTCAGCACGAAGCGGCGGGCATTGGCACCGGAGGCGAGGTCGCCGGCAGTAATGCCATTCAGTTTGAACACGGCGCGGCAGGAGCCTACCGTCATGTCAGCCGAAGGATAGTAAAGCGTGTTGTCGGCACCGAGGTAGAGCACGTTGCGATCGTCAGCCTCCAATGAGACGGGCGAGAAGAAGCCGTAGAAATCCACGTAGTCGGTAGTTGCTGTCTTTTGGTTGTCGCTGATGGTGACGTAATTAAATATAGGATTCGTCCACTCTCCGCTTCTCGTCCACTTGATGAGATAGGGTCTGCCGGCCTCGATGCTGGTGGCATCGGCGAAGTTCAGCGTCAGCGTGCCTGTCTCGCTGTCGTAGTCGCTGCCGCTGAGGGTCTTCAGCGCGCTGGGGTTGAATAGTTTCGTATTTAAGTCTGCCTCACTGATGTCGAAGGGCAGGCACAGTGTGTTCCACGAGCCGTCGACGTAGAGCGTGCGTCCGTTGAGCATGACAGACTTCACTTTTCTTCCCCCATAAGTGTCGAGGGTCGCTTCGTTGCTGGCATTATTGAGTAGTGCGATGGTTTCATCTACCGGCAGAAGATAGGTGTCGGTGAAGGTATAGGTGGCACCGTTGTGTTCGTAAGTGCCGGTGGCGGTCTTGACCTCTCCGTCGGTGGTATATTCGATATTGTCGACGCTGACGGCTGTGCTGCTCAGTGCGCTGCACGTGATGGTGAGCGTGGCCGTGGCGTCGGCATCGTTCCATGTCCATGTGGGCTCGTAGCGGTAGCGGTAGCGGGGGTAGTAGGTCGTGTTGGCATCGGGGGTGACTACCGCGCCTACCGCCGTCAGCGTCTCGCCGTCCTTCATCTCAAAGCTGCTGAGTCCGAGAGTGGAAGTTGCGTAGCCCATCAGCGTGAGTCCTTCGGTGGCTTGGACGGCAGGGACGGTAAACGACTGGCCTTTCACCACGTTCATCACCTCTGATTCGTCGTAGCGGTCGATGTTCGCTGCTGGTGCACGATAGAGCGTCACGACCCACAGGTCATCATGCGTGTTGCCTGCCTTTAAGCAGTAGGTGCACACGTCATCCGCGTAGGTATGGTTCTCCTGCAGTGTATAGGCGCAGTAGCGGCAGTGCATGGTGTGCGTATCACTGTCAACGGTGTAGGATACAGCCCTGGCTTGGTCGCTGCCCTCGGTGGGTGTCTTGTGATCGCACGCCTCTATCTTCACATAGTTGCGCCAGCGGCAGGCATCGATGCGCTCTGACGAGGTGAACACGCGCTCGATGTCGTTCTCGGCATCGCCCGCCGTCACCCTGTAGTTGGCGGCTAACGACAAGGTGCCTACATTGTCGCTCGCATCCTTGTCTGACACGCCCTGGCCGCAGCCGATGGCACTGCCGCCCTTGGCTTGGCGACCCTTGCAGTCACCGCCGGCGATGGCGATGACCGTGCCGCCGGTGATTGTGACGCTGGCACCTTTGCCCCGATAAGCAATAGTGCTAGTGGTAGTATATTCGCCGCCGCCGATGCCCGCGCCGTAACTGGTGCCCTCGGCTCTCACGATGCCACCGCTGACGTTGACTGTGCCTCCATTGCCGTCTTCACCGCCGCCAATACCAGCGGCATCGGTACCTCCCTTGGCTCTCACGATGCCGCCGCTGACGTTGACGGTGCCTCCGTTGGCGTTGCAGCCACCGCCGATGCCTGCGCCATACGCGCCGCCGGTGGCATTCACGGTGCCGGCATAGACGTTCAGTGTGCCACCGTATAATTCAGTAAGGTAATCGTGAAAGGAACCTGAACCAATACCTGCGCCACGCCGTCCGCCCTGTGCCGTCAACGTACCACCATAGACATAGACATAGTGACCGGCACCTCCATTATGAGCTTTGTCGATACCAGTGCTAGCATATGCGCCTCCACCACCGACGCCGGCAGCCAGGTTACCGCCCGTGGCTGTCACGGTACCGCCATAGAGATAAACATTGTCAAAGTACCTTTTACCGTTAGTATAATATTCTGCACCGCCACCGATGCCAGCGCCGCTGTCACCGCCATGTGCCACCACGGTGCCGCCATAGATGAAGACACCGCCGTTAATTCTGGTGGAAACGTCTTTGGTGCCTTTGCCCGCACCGATGCCCGCAGCATATTTGCCGCCCGTGATGTCGAGCCTGCCGCCGTAGATGTTAATGGGTCCGCTGTTGCGCCCCTCGGCACTGCCGATGCCCGCCGCACCATCGTAACTGTTGGTTACTACGAGGCGCCCCTCCTTGTCGCCGTCGCTCTGGCTGTAGACGAAGAGTTTGCCATAGCTGTTGCCCTGCTCCACCTTGATGCCGCCGGTACAGGTCAGCGTGGCATTGTCGGCCAGGATGAGGTGCGCCTTGCCGTACACGTTCAGCGTCTGGTACGACACGCTGCCCTTCACCACATAGTAGTGGTCGTTCTGGTCGCTGCTGCTTCCGAGCATCATCCATTCTTCGCTGTGGTCGCCCGTGAGCACGGTGCAGTCCTTGGTAGTGGCGGTGGTGACCACCTGTTTGGTCGTGGCATCCCATGAGCGCACGTTGAACGTCACGCTCTCGGCCCATGCCCCCTGTGCGACCGCGCACAGCAGGGCGATAGTCATCATAAATGCTTTTTTCATTGCTTCTATTGTTTTTATTGTTTATCTTGTTTCTTTTCGTGGCGGGCAGGGGAGTCGCGCTCGGCTTTGCCGCTTGCTACCGAAGGGACGCAAGAACCCCGGCCCGCCTGTGCCGTCAGTTTGAGATTTTTGCCGAGGTCTCGGGTGCGGGTGCCAACGGCGTTGAGATTTTCGCCGAGGTCTCGGGTGCGGGTCTCAACGGCGTTGAGGGTGCCGACGAGGACTCGGAATGGGTGCCAACGGCGTAGAAACCGCCAACGGGGAGCGCGAAGTGGGTTCCAACGGCGTAGAAACCATGAACGACGGCTCGGGAGGGCATTCATCTTGCGCCGCCGGTGTAGCCTGTGTCGCTGCCGCCGAAGATGAAGTCGTCCTCGTCGTCGAGGTTCGAGTCAACGCTATTCACTCCATAGCTGCCAGCCAGCAGGTGCTGCTGGTGCTGGAGTAATACTACCCGCATGGCGGGCTTCTGATAATCTTTCTTGTTCATATTGCTAACAGTTTATTTAATTACAATCTTCTTACCATTATTTATATACACGCCTGCGCGTGAGGGCTTGCCCGTGAGGCGGCGACCGTCGAGGGTGTACCACTCGTTAAGTGAAGAGTGAAGAATGAAGAGTGAAGAATTTGCTTCCGCATTCACTATTCCTGTGCTCTCGTCTCCGAAGTTAAGCACGAAGGCGCGGGCTTGCTGGGGCAGGTCGCCGACGGTGATGCCGTTGTTCAGCGTGAAGTAAGCGCGGAAGGCATTGATGGTCATGTCGGCGTTGGGATAGTAGATCTTGTTTTCAGCTCCGAGGTAGAGCATCGACTTGTTCTCGCCACCAGTGCTGTAGGGGGTGTAGATGCCGTGGAAGTTGGCGTCAGTACCAGTAACGTCCGTGGGGGCGGCACTGCTGACGGTGACACCCGTGAAGGTCGGATTTCCCCACTCGGTATTACCCGTCCACTTGATGATGTAGGGCTTGCCAGCCTCAATCTCCGTGGCATCGGCGAAGTTCAGCGTCAGCGTGCCGTCGTCGAAGGTGGCGGTGCTGAGGGTCATCAGCTTCGTGGGAGCGAGTTGGGCAGTCACCTGCTCGGCAGTCATAGCGAAGGGCAGGCAGATGGTGTTCCACGAGTTGTCCTTATAGAGCGTGCGACCGCTGAGCGTGACGTTTGCCTCCAAGTCATCGTAGTTGCTAAGACGAGTGGCGTTGTTGATGGCGGCTTCGCTGTCGTTGTCAAGGAGGGTGAACACCAGTTTTCCTGCTGTGCCGTCCGTGAGATTGTCATCGTCGTCAACAGAGCCGTTCAGTCCCACTATGGTTCCGGCGTATTTATTCTCGGTGGCTGTCACGCTGTTGCCGGTATAGAAACAGTCGGTCAGCGATCCGTATGGAGACCCAGCAGCGTCTTTGTCGTGGCTGATACTGCCGGCTATTCCTCCGACATATTCTGCTCCCGACACCGTTGCCGCACTGATGCAGCCAGTAGCTCGACTCACCTTCAGGTCGCCGACGATGCCTCCTGCATACCAGCCAGGCAGTGCATCCTCGCCCTCGCCAGAGGTAGCGGCTGTCACGGTGACATTGCTACCCACTTCGCAGTCGAAGATGCCCCATTGCACATCCTTGTGTTCCCCGGCACTACCTCCATTACATTCCCCGCAGATGGCACCTACGCAGTAGTTGCCCGTGAACGAGCAGTTGGTCATCTTGACATTTTTGATGATGCCGGGATAGAATACATTGCCGAACAGGCCCACAGCCTCTGCGTCAGACGTGTTCACCACGATGCCGGAAATGGTTTTTCCACCACCGTCAAACACACCCTTGAAGGCTTTCTCTTCGTACAGAGGAGTCTCATTGTCGTCGCGGTATTCCACTTTTCCTATTGGGGTGAAGTTGCTCGTCTCCGGGCTGACAGGAGCCGTAAACGTGAGGTCGGCAGTCAGTTTGAAATGCTTCCCACTGTAGTCAGTGCCGCTATTCACGTCGGAAGCCAATGCGTTGAGGTCCTCAATGTTTTCGATTAGGAATGGTTTGGCCTCAGTACCTTTCTCGTTATCGGTTTCAGGGAAACTCGATGTTTGCGCCCATGCCCCCTGCCCGAAGGCGAGCAGGGTGGCGATGGCTAAAAATGTTTTTGCTTTCATTTCTAATATTAATTCGTGAAATTCGTGTAATTCGTTGTTTTATCTCCGTCGAGCGCGTGACGGCTCGCTGGCATTCTCGTCGGTGACGTCGGTCTTCTGCTGGCCGCCGTCATCCTCGTAGCCCACCATGCCGGCCTCTACCAGCATCTCCCAGAAGTCGTTGAGGAAAGTCTGCTGCTCGGCAGTGGGGCGGGTGAATGTGATGTTGAGCGTCTGTCCGTTGTAGCTGACATCGGCTGTGATAACATCCTTCTTGCTGTCCCAGTGCATGTTGGTAACCTTAGGTGCATTCGGCAGATGGCTCGACGTGGTGATGTTGCCATCGCTGTTCATCGTGAAGTCGAAGGCGGCATCCTCGGTCATACGGTCAATGCCGTCGAAGTTCACCATGTCACCGTCCTTCATGTAGAGATAGCCCCAGTAACTGAGGTCGGTCTGGTAGCCGTTCAGGTAGATGAGTGCGCCGATGTGGTCGTAGTCGGTGCGGTCGCTCTCCTCCTCGGTGCGCCAGTTGTCGGTCTCGCCGCTGATGGGCAGTTCGGCATACCAGTGGCCGGTGAGGGCCTGCATCTGTGCCTCAGTGGCGGGGCCTGCGGGGTTGTCGTCGTTCGAGCAACTGGCAAAGAGCACCAGGCCGAACAGAAACATAAATATCTTTTTCATTGTCGTTATCGTTTTTTTTATGGGTCGCTACGCTCAAAATTATAAGAAGAATGTGTCTTAATGGAACATTCTCTATTTCAAAATTATAAAAAGGCTGCGCATTTGCCCTTAGGCTTACGCCGCTTCCCGATTAACGGGAACGCTCAAATATAATTTTCTTATTCAATTTTTTATAATTTTGAGCGAAGCGACCACTTTATTATCACTTCATCATATACTTTTTACCATTATATATATACACTCCCTGTGCGGGTTTGCCCGGCAGTTCGCGACCGTTGAGGTCGTAGTACCGGCGGGTGCCGTCCTCGTCGATGGTCTCGATGTTGTCGATGCCGGTGGTGTCGTCCACGAGGCTCATGCTGAGACGGGCAGCGGCATTGCGGGCACTGGGCAGCAGGAAGGCGCGGAACGGCAGAATCTCTGCCTTCTGATTGTCCGTGCTCACGGGGTGCCAGTCGCCGTCGCTCTGCAGGATGTAGGCCCCGTACTCGGCAGCCTGGGCGTTGCTGATGGCGTCGAAGGTGCCGCGCATGGAGTAGCCCGGAGCGTCCACCTGACGGCCGTAGGTCATGACACCGCTGGCGGGGATGGTCTGCTGGATGTCGGTGTTCAGCGTTGTGGACATCTTGCGTAGGCGCTTGTTGCCCACCACCTTCAGCAGGTAGGGCTGCATCGTCTGCAGCTCGCCCTTCACCTCCTCGAAGACGAGGCTGTTGCCGTCGCGGCTGCTCAGTTTGTAGGCACGGGCATACTGCGGTACGTTCATCTTGTAGGGTACGCAGAAGGTGTAGGGGATGGACGAGGCAGCCAGCGTGCGCGGGTTCTCAATCTTCTCGGCCTCAAACTCATAGGGCACCATGTAGGAGAGCGAATCCACCATGCGGTAGGTCTTTGTCTTCAGCACGCCGCCCTGGTTCACCACGACATTCGTCTCGGTGGTTGTGCCATAGGTGGCGGGTA
The DNA here is from genome assembly GCA_017395215.1 of Prevotella sp. Lineage (GTDB taxonomy): Bacteria > Bacteroidota > Bacteroidia > Bacteroidales > Bacteroidaceae > Prevotella. The sequence continues at coordinate 7,953 of JAFPVW010000121.1, forward strand.
CGTAGGCCAGCGTCTGCTGCGTGTTGATGCCCAACTTGGCAAGGCCGCCGTTGCGCAGGCCGGCCACCACGTCGGTGGAGTCGCACATCAGGAAGTCGACCGAGCGCAGGTGACGTGCGTCGGCAAAGAGGCCGTCCTCCATCTCGTAGAGCGTCACGGGCATGGCAATTTTCTGCAGTTCCTTGAGCGGGGCAATGGTGGCCTTGTCCATATAGCCGATGCTGGTGTAGCGCAGCGGCGAGAGGTCGGTCAGTCCCGTGTTGTGGTCGAACCATCCCTTCACTGATGTAATGGAGGCAAGTTCGTCCTGCGTGGCGGCGCCGTGGCTGGCGAAGGCGCAGAACGACTCATCGTCGTTGAACACACCCGTAGAGACATTGTTGGTGCGCTGCCAAGAGGAGCCGGTGTATGCCTCGTCGCCTAAGTAGCTCTCATACTGGCTGGGGCGCACGTAGAAGGCATCGAACGTCGGGTTGTAGTTGTTGCACAGCCAGCGCCAGATGGCCCACTGCGAGCTGATTTCCGGCTTTTTCTTGGCCAGAATATACATGCGGGTGAGCATGGCGTCGTCATCGAGGGCGTTCCAGTTGAAGTCCTCCATGTCGTCGCCCAGGACGAGCGTCTCCAGACCTTCGCACTCCTGCAGGGCGCGTTCCTCCACCTCCTTACAGGTCTTGGGTAGGATGAGCGTCTGTAGGTTGTAGGCACGCAGGAACGAGTGTCGGGGCAGTTTGTTGTCCTTGACTTCATAGCCTGCCGTCACAACATCGCCCACCCAGCGTTTGTATTCGCCCAGCACATAGCTTTTCTCGCTCGTCCTCCTGAACTGTGCATCGTAGAGGTCGAGGTATTGCAGGCTTCCGAGGTAGTTGCGCGAGCGAGTCCACGAACAGTAGCCCGACAGGTATTTCAGCAAGTCGATGTCGGCAGCACCGATGGGACCAACCACCTTCAGTTTGCTGATGTGGCTGTAGTTGCCGCGCAAACCCCTAAGGAACAATTGTGTGGCCATTCCTGCGTCGGAGCCATAGGTGGCATTCAATCCTAAGGCCTGTGCCAGCGTGTTCGGTTCGCTGACGGTGACGGTCAGGATGTCGCGGTTGCCTTCATACGTCTCGTCGGCATTGATGTGGTCGGCATACTGTGCCCACTCGGTGCGGTAGCGCTTGGCATAGCGGCGCGGCACGAGGATGCGGAAGTCGGCGGGCAGGTGGCGGAATGCATCCTTCGCCAGCACAGCAGGCGTGATACCCTCGACCCGGATGGTGTCAAGATGGTAGCAGGAGGCAAAGGCATCCTCGCCAATATACTCCACAGAGGCTGGCAGGGCTATGCGCTTCATGTTGCCAGTGCCCTGGAAAGTGGCTTCGAGGCGCTTCACATTCTGGAAGTTGGTGAAGTCGTCGAAGTCGTGGATGGCACAGCGCTGGAAGTAGCCCTCTACACTCTCTTTGAGCAGATACTCTGAGGGGAAGAACTCGCCGTGGTCGGCCAGCATCCGCATGACCATGCGGTCCTGGAACGGAGCCTGTATGGAGCGTGCCTGGGTGGTCAGGCCTCTGTCGTTCATGTAGTCGCCAATCTGCGACTGCTGGGTATAGACATTCATGATTATAGTGCCCCAGGGATTCTTGGCCGAGGTGGTGGCGTGCTGGTCGGTCAGCAGCACCAGTTCCTGCAAAGGATTGCTGAACAGATGGGTGGTATAGGTCCAGCCGTCGTACTCCTTCACGGCTCCGGTGATGGCCACTCGCGTCAGTGCCTTGCAGCCCTCGAAGATGCCGGAGGTGATGGAGGTAAGGCTCTTCGGCAGGATGACCGTTTCGAAGGCAGTGCAGTTTCTGAAGAGGTCACGGGGCAGCACGTTGTCTGTTTCGATGCACTGCCATGAGCTTGAGGCTACGCAGCGATAGTGGGCCTTGCAGTCTTTGTCCTTCACGATGCTGGCATCGTAGAGGTTCAGGTAGCGCAGGCATCCGTCGGTGGCCTTGCCGCCGCTTTCGTAGCCGTTGTTGCCGCCCAGGTAGCGGATGACCCAGAGGTCGAGGTCGTTCAGCGGGCCGCTGACGGTCAGCGAGTCGTACTTGGCGTATGCACCGTGGAGCAGATAAGGCTCATCGCCGTACACGATGCCCGTGTAGCTCCACTCCACCGAGAGGCCCAGCTTGTCGGCCAGCGTGCCGGCCTCTGTCAGCGTCACCACCTTATTTACTTTATACTCAGCATCGCTCACGATGTAGTCCTTATACTCAGGCCAGGCGCTCTTATAGTAGTCCACGCTCTCGGCGGGTACATAAATCTTCATGCCCTCGTTCTTCGGGAATGCATTCTGCGCATAAAGCGTTGCCGGCTTCTTGCCCTTCATGACGATGGTCTTCAGGCTGGTGCAGCCCTCAAACACCCGTCCATACAGAGCTATTACCGCTTCGGGTATTTCTATCTCCTGCAGACTTGTGCAGTCGCCAAAAGCCCTGTAGCGTATGGCCTCAATGGTAGAAGGCAGCTGGATGTTGGTCAGTTTCGTAAGACCTTCGAACCACTGTTCACCGACGTAGTTGAGGCCTACGCTCTCGAAGTGCTTGAAGTCGGCCAGCGAGAGGATGTCATCCTTCTGTGCTTTAAACTTGCCGTCGAGCCATGAGAAGCCGACACCAGCGATGCGGGCCAGGTCGATGTAGTCGTTCCACAGGCTGGGGTCGTAGCCCGAGTGGGCCATGTCGTAGTAGGCCATGTCCTTCAGTGCTGCCTTGAAGCCCTTGTCAGCAGGCTGTATGACGCAGGGCATGAAGCGGTCCTTATACTTCACCCATGAGGAGTCGGCCTCGAACCATGCCACCTGTTGTGGCATCATCTTGATCATGGCAGACGTGCCGTCGAGTACGCCGTTGCCAATCTTCACCTGCTGTGGCGTGATGGCGTCGATGTGGTTGTCACCGTCAGTCACGAGGTAGAGCAGGTCGAGGTCGGCCAGGTTCTTGCAGTTGGCGAAGCAAGAGTCTTGCAGCGTCACCTCCAAATCGGTATAGGTGTCGCCGAAGGCTCCCGTCCCCTTCAGGTCGGTGAAGTTCACCACTCGCAGGTTCTGGTTGCCATAGAAAGCACTGTGCCCCACTGCGTCAAGTTGGTAGTTGTTGTACACACCAATGTCGTTACACAGCTTGAGAGCGCCCTGATGTTGCTGAAGGAAACTGTCATCGGCACCCGTCACCACGGTGTGCTCTATCTTGTGGCCGCTCACCTTGTGTACTTTCTGTGTCGTGCCGTTCTCGTAGGCGTAAGTGTAGTTGCCGCCATACTCCTGATACTTGGTCTCAGGCTCAGCCGCCTCATAGACGAAGTACTGCTGCATGGGTGCCCACAACTCGTTGTCGAGGAAGTCCTGCTTGCGGCTGGGGTCGATGATGATGTGTATCTTGGTGGAGTCGATGCCTGCAAACACGTTGTCGCCAGCCAGGATGAAACTCTCGGGACCCAGTGCCTGAGAGCCGTTGCTCTTGGTCTGCACGCGCAGGTCGATGGTTGTCAGGTTGGTACAGCCCACGAAGGCCGAGTCGGGGATGGTGAGCAGCATGGGGATGGCCTCGTCGCTCTGCACGGTGTTCTCGTAGAACTTGATGGTCTTCAGGTTCTTCTTGTTGTGGAAGGCATCCTTGGCCCAGGTCATAGTGCGGGCGTTGTTGTTGGTGCCCTGCCCACTGCCTGTGCCGGCATAGATGGTCACCTCCTCCTGGTCGGGCACGCTCTTGATGTAGGTGTGATAGACCAGGTTCTTGGTGGGCGTGGTAATGACGTAGCTTCCGCCTACCAGACCCACCTGATGGATGTTCGACAGGATGTTCTGGCGCATGCCCTTGCGCAGGGCTTCGCCGTCGTACGAACCGCTGCCGCCCCAGCACCGTGCTGACACAAGGCCGGCCGTGGTCACGGCACCGCCTTTCGCTAAGGCCGTAGCCCAGACAGCACCCTGCTGCAGCGCGGAGGGAGCAGCCTGAGCGATTGCATTGTTGCCCATCTTAATGGCCGCACACTGAAGTTCCCCGAGTGCAAGATTAGTGCTAAAATCTATTCCGTCTTTGTCTATATTGAGTACAGCTGCGGGCAAGTCCTCAGCCCACGAGAATGTCTTTGTGCCATCGGCCAATGTCTGAATATTTATATATCCCCCAGACTCAAGCGTTGTTATATGTGTTGTCGATGTACCTTTGTTTATCATCTCCCTTATGTACATGTTTGCGGTATTTGAGTTGGCAAGCTCTTGCAGAATCGGAGCTGTCTGTGCTTGTCCTGCTTCATCAAAAGTTTGCGGAATTGCCAATGCCTCCAAATCCTGAACTTCACGTAATGCTGCTGCGCCTTCTCTGAGTGCATTGAGACCAGTAACCAAATTGCTGATCGATACGTACCACATCAATGCTTCGAGGGCAAGGCGCGGAGCTGTCCACCACGACACGTCCTGGCTGACGGTCTGCGAGGTCTGCATGATGCCGCCGGGCGAGGTCATGTAGCCGTAGGTCAGTCCGCCTAACTCAAAGTCCTTCTTCTGCTGCTTGTCTGGGGCGAAGTCTTCTGGAGTGATGTATCTGGCGTAAGCCACCCAGTTGGGGTCGTCAAGGAACTCCTGATAGCGTTCGGGTGAAACGATAATCTTGAGGTCTTGGGGCAGGCAGGCCATTATCGCATCGTTGCGGGCGTCGTCCTTGAGGTTGGCAAGGTCGGTGCCTGTGGGCAGTCCGAAGATGTTGTCGCCGGGTATGACGTCCTGCGGGCCAAGGGTCTCCCAGTGGTCATCGCCGTCCTGCACGTAGTAGAACAGGCGGATTTCCTTCAGGTTGGTGCAGCCCTTCAGGGCACCGTTGCGGATGACCATCTTAAAGTCGGAGAATGAGTTCTCGCTTCGACCGTTGGTCTGCCAGAACTCGATGGCCTTCACGTCTTTGCTCTCGCCGAGGCTCTCCAGGGCGATGGTCTTGTAGTTGTAGTACGAGCCGGGGTCGTTGTAGATGCGCATGGTGCCGTCGCTCAGGCTGCTGGCCTGTACGCCCACCACCTTGGTGTACCAGATGTTCTCGTCGGCGGTGGTGAGCAGGCTGCTGGCGGTGAACTGCTGGTAGTCGGCGTTCCAGTAGCGCAGGGTCTCCATCAGTTGGTCGTGGCCCTCGGCGTTGTTCTTCAGCGGATCGCCGGCGGTGTTGCGCATATACGAGTACTGGGCACCGTTCACCTTCATGTCCACATGGGTGTGGCCATAGATGAGTATGCGGTTGTTCACCTTTTTCCACACTTGGCTGCTCAGGAAGTCCTGATACTTCGAGGCATCGACGGTGAAGTTGGCCTGCGGCGAGCCGGCGAATACGCTGTCGCCGACGAGGGTCACCTGCTCGGGGCTGAGGGCCTCCCAGTGGTTCTCACCCTTGGTAGTATATTGCATCATCTTGATTTCCGTCAGATTGGGACAGTCGGCAAATGCCTTGTCGCCGATGATGAAGTCGAACGGGAACCTTGCATTGAAGTTGTTGGCGTCGGTGTCCTTGAAGTAGAGGGTCTTCAGTTCCGTGCAGCCTTTGAAGGCCTGCGGGGCGATGGCACCGAGGAGCGTATAGTCCTTGCCCGTTCCCGACAGGTCGTTGTGTATCTGTGCGCCGTCAGAGGGTATCTTGCCCGGCACCCAGCCCGTTACGGCGGTCACCCATACGTGTTTACCGTCTTCGTCCCACTTGAACATTTCGCCCTTGTCGTCGAAGTAGTAACGCTTGGCGGCCACCTCTTCGTCGCTGATATAGAGGTGGTAGTCCTGCTTGTAGAGGTAGCGATAGACGGTGCCGTCCATCTTGCGCTCCTCCTTGGCCTCGGGCATCGTGGTGGCGATGGTGAAGTCGGGCGCATAACGAATGTCGCGCACGGTCTGCAGGCCGCTGCGCTGCCAGGGGTTGCTGATCCAGCAGCCATCAGAGATGGTCTGCCAGTGGTCGAAGTCCACGTCGTCGGGGACCGACAGCTCTATCACGGTGCCGCTCTTGTAGTAATCCACACCGTTGAATGGGACCTGCGGCTCGCTCACGAAGCGGTAGGTGCAGCCCTCGGGCACGATTACCTCGCGGAAGACGGCCTCACCCTGCACGGTGCCCATCTGCTTGGTGTAGTAGCACTCCTTGAACGTACACTCCACACCCGGGGCTGTGCGCACGAAGGTGGCGCAGCCGTCCACGCGCGGCACCTCCGTCGGATCATAGAGGCAATGGTCGAACGTGACGGGCATCTTGAACGTGTAGCCCACCAGTCCGCCACTGCACGTGGCATGGAACTGGATGGCACCCGTAAAAGTGCAGTTCTCAATGACGGGAGTGGCGGTGCACGTCTCGCTGACCGCGCCGACGAGTCCGCCGAAGGTGGCGTCGCTGACGATGGCCTGTGCCGCCCACAGCTCGCTGCTCACTCCGCAACTGCTGATGGTGGTGACTGCTGTACCGTCGATGAGCGATGCTATGCCGCCTGCAAACTTATGCGAGCTATAGACCTTGCCCGTCACCTTCAGGTCGCGGATGGTGGCACCGTCCAGTCGGATGAACGGGGCGCAGCGGTCATCCACCGGCTCTGCCCCGCCACGGTTGTAGGTCAGCGTGTGCATGCCGCCGCTGAACGTGCCGCTGAAGGGTTTGTCACTTGTGCCGACGCTGATGCCCTGGGCGTCGATGTCGGCAGCCATCTCGAAGAACTTGCCGCTGTAGCTGTTGCCGCCGCTCACGTCGTCGGCCAACTGCTTCCAGTCAGCACTCGTCCTGATGAGGTACGGGTCGGCGCTCGTTCCGCTGCCATCCCAGCCCCATGCCCCCTGTGCGACTGCGCACAGCAGGGCGAACATAAATAATACTTTCCTGTTCATTGCTGTTTTGGAATTTATTGTTACTTATTATTGTTTGTTATCTCGAATGATTTATTACTTTTCTGCCGTTAGCAATTACGATGCCGTTTGAGGTGTTGTCGGCGGGGGTTCCGTCGATACGGTAGATGCGGGCGGAGCCTTCTTGCTGAGCAGCCCTGGTGGGATTCACAACGGTAGAACCGCCAGCCGCAAAGGCGGTGGAGACAACACAAAACATGAATGCTGTACTCAGCAGCGTGGAGCCGAGCAGACGGCTCAGACGGGTCTTGCTGGCTATGAGCCGGGCCAATGTGTGGGCGCTGCTGTTGAGCAGACGCTCCTCGTGGCGGCGGCTTTGCGCCAGATGAACAACGGCGAAGGCCAGCAGCACGGCGACGGCTGCCAGCACGATGAATAAAATGATGTTTACCATATCCATTAACTCTTAATTCTTAACTCTTAATTCTTAACTAATTGTCATTCCTTCGCGGCGGGCTTCTTCCGACAGGCGGTTTACGTCTTGCTGTTCACGCTCGATAATCATTTTGCGGCGACGAAGCAGGTGGCGACGCCGACTGGACTGCCACATCATGACAGCCACAACGATGCCCATCGCCAGCACGACGACGGCCATCACCAGGAGCAGGGTTTCACTTGTTGACATAATAATGCGTATATAAAATTTGCGTGCAAAGGTACTCCTTTACACGCGAATATACAAGGTCTCAGACAAGTTGGACCCTCGTTTCAGACAAGTTGTCCCCTCGAAAAGACGATTTGTCCCCTCGAAATGACGATTTGTCCGCTCGAAATGACGGATTGAACCCTCAAACGTTCTCTCTTCGAGAGTGTGGCGTTGCAATCTCTCTTTGAGAGTGTGGCGTTGCAATCTGGTTGCGGTACTCGGTGGGGGTGATGGAGTAGCGCTCCTTGAAGAGGCGGCTGAAGGTGTGGCGGGTGCCGAAGCCGGATGCCGAGGCGATGTCGTCAACGGTCATCTCAGGACTGGTGATGAACAACTCCCTGGCATACTCCAGGCGGCAGTGGTTGAGGAAGTCGGCAATGGTGGGGAAGTCACTGCCCTGCGAGAAGGCGGCACCGATGCGCTCCTTCGACAGGTGGAAGTAGTCGATGGCGGCCTGACGGTCGAACTGCGTATTGAGGTAGAGCCGCTCGCGAATAATGACGGAGCGGATGTGCTGCGACAGTTCGTCGGTGGGCAACGCGTCAAAATCACCGATTTCATCGGGATTTTGCACTTCACTCTTAACTTTTAACTTTTCACTCTTAACTCTCAGTGTTGCCGCCTCGGTCATCTGCTCAACGAGTACGCGGTTCTTCTTACGGATGATGCGCTGCTGACGGAAATAGTAAACGGCGAAGCCTGCGGTCAGGAAGGCCAGAATGATGGCGGCAATGGCGATGAAGGCGTTACGGCTGGCCTCGGCCTTGCGCTGCTGGATTTCCATCTGCTGCTCCTGAGCATGGTAGCGGGCGGCATAGAGGTGGGCCTTGCTGCGCTGCAGACGGTCATTCAGTTGGCTCTCTATCGCCTGGTAGCGGATAAGGTAGCCGTAGGCTTGGACCGCGTGGCCGGAAGCACTGGCTGCTTCGGCGCGGCCACGGAGTATGCTGGCATAGACACCGTTCAGGGTGTCGCCCTCGGAGAGCATTCGGCGTTCCACTTCATCGTAGGTGGACAGCATGGCGGCGTAGTCGCCCAGTGCTGCCATCGTCGGCGCAACCGAATTGCGGCCGTCGAGCGTCTGACCATAGGATGACCGCAGGAATGTGTCCATCTCGCGACGGGCGGCTTGGCGGTCGCCCAAGGCGGCGTAGGCAGCGGCCTTGTAGCCAGTGGCCTGAGCATGGTAGAAGTCGTGATAGCCGGGGATGTCATCCTTGGCAGGCTCGCGGTAGGTACCGTCGTGGTAGTCGTCGGCGTGGGCGGCAAAGTCGTCGAGCCGCTGCTGCATGAGGTCGGACAGCGTGATGACCTGCTCCATCTGGGTGCCTTGCTCCTGCAGCACGGTGATCTTGCGCTTCACGGCAATCAGCCAGGCATCGAGTTCGTTGAACTTCTTGGTGCTGCCGAGTTGCCGGATGGCATTGTCAATCTTCGCCAG
>JAFPVW010000011.1 GCA_017395215.1 Prevotella sp.
CCCCAGCAGCAGTATAGGGCGACCCCTTCAGGGTCGTTGTCCTCCCCTCTGCTTCTCCGGGGGTGCTTCGCACCACCCTGTTATTTAGAGGTGACCGCGTTGCGGTCATACTGCTGTTCAACCGCACAGCACGAAAAATATCACGTGTCAGAGATTTTTACTTATCTCGTACGCGAGCGAGGGTGGTTGTTAACGACAACCTAAACAACTTGGACAACTTATAGGCCGCGTGTCGACAGGAATGTAAAGTCGGTCTTCACAACGCCGTCGCCGTAGATGGTCTTGAAGTCATTCTTCATGGAGATGACATGGTAGCCGGCCTCGCGCCATTTCGCTTCACGCTTGGCCCCCTCGGCCAGGTCGGCGTGGTCGCGGGCATCATCGTCGGCCACAAGCATAAATGTGGCGGTCTTGTATGTCTTATTGCCCATGCAGTAGTTGTGCATGGCGCAATCGCCGCTGCTGTTGCCGAACGACAGCACTGGCACCTTGCCTATCTCCTGCGAAATCTGGAGCACCTTGTTGGTCTTCAGGTTCTTGATAATCAGCTCGTCGGTGCGCACAAGGTCTTCCTTCTGGCTCATGGTATAATCGACGCCGGCCTCAGTACCCTGACTGGAGGATACGAGCCTCACGTCCATGCCGATGACGCGGTTGGAGGGGATGCCGATGGCCTCGGTCAGCGCACGGCAGATGAAGCGGTCGGAGCCGCTGACGACGTAATAGGTAAAACCGTTGTCCTTCAGGTAGTCGAACACCTCGAGCATAGGCTTGTAGAAGCTTTCTCCGTAGGTCATGCCGCTGAAGCCGTTGGCAGGTTGCTGGGCGTAGGCCTTGACGTAGGCATCAAACTCGGCGAGTGTCATGCCGGCGTAGGCCTTCGCTGCGGCGTAGGCGTGCACCATGTCGAAATGGTCGGGCAGTTTCTTGCCGTTCCTGACGAAGTCGCGGATCGCCTGGGCAGCCTCCTTCACGTCCTTCGGCGCCTCGTAGGTGGCATCGTCAAGCACGCGGTACTCCAGCAGGTTATACTCGAAGTACGACGGGTAGAGTTCGCCGACGAACGTGCCGTCCATGTCGAATGTGGCGATGCGGTCCTCCTCCTTGATGTAGTTCGGACTGCTCGGGTTCGTCACGTCCTTCACGTAGTCCTGCAGTGCCGTCAGCGCCTCGCACTGGTTCCACAGCGTGAAGTACTCCTTCGGCTGCGGGGTTACAACTGATGTTTCATCGTCCTTGCTGCATGATGTCAGCACGCTTCCGCCGCAGATTACAAGGATGGCGGCGAGCATCATCAAAATCTTTTTCATCTTCTTATTTTTGAATCTGTTGTATAGAAATCAGTAATGGTGGCATCTGTTTCATTCAATGATCAGTTTCACGCGGAAGCCGCGCTTGGTGGGTTCCTCGATTATCTGATGGCACAGGGCGGAGAGTTCTGTGCGGTGTGCGTCGGAAAGTGGCGTGTCGGTCATCTTTTCCACCATGAAGTCGAGGGCTGTGACGTTCGACAGCTCACTGTGGGTGATGCGGACGGTGATGGGGCGGTAGTGTACCATGGCGCCGTTGAGCATCTTGTCTGTCAGCAGCTCTGCCTTCTCCAGCTTCTCGGTGATGTTGTACTTGTGGCAGAAGGCGTTGATGGCCGAGTGCATGCCGAGGAAGTCGAATTCGGGGCCGCCTATCTCGAACACCTCTTTGCGGATGCGCTGTATGAAGGCCTTGGTGGCGCTGTGTACGGGCTGTTCGACGATTTGCTGTGGCGAGCCGTCCTCGTGGATATAGCCGCCCGACATGAAGAAGATGCGGGTAGAGACGTCGTGGGCGAACTTCATCTCGTGGGTGACGATGAGCATGGTCATGCCCTCCTTGGCCAGTTGGCGTATTACGCTGAGCACCTCGCCCACCATTGTCGGGTCGAGGGCCGAGGTGGGTTCGTCGAAGAGTATCACGTCGGGTTTCATGGCCAAGGCGCGGGCTATGGCTACGCGCTGCTTCTGTCCGCCGGAGAGGCTCGACGGCCATGCGTCGGCCTTCTCGGCCAGTCCCACCTTGCGCAGCAGTGCCAGTCCCTCCTGGCGTGCCTGTTCCACAGGCACATGGCGCAACTGGCATGGTGCGAAGATGACATTCTCCAACACGGTCTTGTGCTCGAAGAGGTTGAACGACTGGAACACCATGCCCATTTTCTGGCGCAGCCTGTTGACGGGATAGCCTTTGGCAAGTATATCCTCGCCATCGACTAAGATGCTGCCGCCGGTGGGCTGCTCCAACAGGTTAAGGCAGCGCAGCAAGGTGCTCTTGCCCGTGCCCGAGGGTCCGATGATGGAGATTACCTCGCCGCGGTGTATGTCGGTGGTGATGTCGCGCAACACGCTGAAGGAGCCGTAGCTCTTCTGGAGGTGGGAAATGCCCACCCCCGACCCTTCTACTGCCTCACCCCCAGCCCCTCTCCGACTGGAGAGGGGAGTGGAATGTAACGTAGTGCTACGTTTGCGGCGTAAGAAG
>JAFPVW010000122.1 GCA_017395215.1 Prevotella sp.
ACATCTACGAGATGCTGGGGTACAAGAAGATGCCGTTCTGGAGAAAAATAAAAGTTTGTAGTACACAGTAAAGTAATCAAGAATGCTGGAACAGCGGTAACAGCGAGAAAAACAGAAAAGTGGGGTCAAAGTTGGGTTAAATAAGGTGAAGAAGGCGTTTTTTACCGCATTTTGGCATCAAAACGTCACTTACAACTTTCTTGTCCCTACCTTTTTGATTCACTTTGTCTCAGCGGGACGGTTCTTGGGCAAGCCAAGCGGGCTGGGCCCGAGCGCTTTTGTTGCGCGATTTATTAAATAATGTGTAAAAACTACGTAAAAACGCTATATTTTCACTGGAAATGAGTATATTTGTACGCTAAAAACATAAGAGTTTTGCTATATGCGATAACAAAAGTCGCTCTTTTTATGGTTATATGAAGTACGAAAATACATTCAAAGCGATAGACCAAATACTCTGGAAGGAGCAGGGCTGCGGCAGCGAGCTGGACTATCTGGAGCAGAAATCGTGGATGCTCTTCCTGAAATACCTCGACGACCTGGAAACAGAACGCGAGGAAGAGGCCGAGCTTGACGGCAAAAACTACAGGCGACTGGTGTCAGGCTTCTACCGCTGGAGCCAGTGGGCAGCACCCAAGAAGCGCGACCCTCAGACGGGCAAGATGGTGCTCGACACCGTCAACGCCATGAGTGGCGACGACCTGGTGGAGTTTGTCGACCAGAAGCTCTTCCCTTACCTCAAGGACTTCCAAAATACTGCGACTCAGACGGACAGCCTTGAATACAAGATAGGTGAAATCTTCGGCGAGCTGCACAACAAGATTCGCTCGGGCTTCAACATGCGCGAGATTATCAACATGATTGATGAGCTCCACTTCCAGAGCGCTGAGGACAAGCACGAGATGACGGTGCTCTACGAGAGCAACATCCAGCGCATGGGTAATGCCGGCCGTAATGGTGGCGAGTATTACACGCCGCGCCCCCTGATTCGCAGCATCATCCGTGTGGTTGACCCGAAGATAGGCGAGACGGTCTACGACCCTGCCTGTGGTTCGGCTGGTTTCCTCTGCGAGGCTTTCCTCTACATGAAGGAGAAGATCAAGAGCGTGAAAGACCACGAGACCTTGCAGCGAGACACCTTCTACGGCAAGGAGAAGAAAGGGCTGCCCTATATCATCGCCACGATGAACATGATATTTCACGGCGTGTCGGCACCCAACATTACGCACGGCAACACGCTGGCCATGAACCTGAGCCAGATTCAGGAGAGCGACCGCAAGAACGTCATCCTGGCCAATCCGCCCTTCGGTGGCAATGAGCGTGGCGAGGTGCTGCAGAACTTTGAGATTCGCACGTCGGAGACGGCCTATATGTTCATGCAGCACTTCATCAAGATGCTGAAGGCTGGCGGTCGGGCGGGTATTGTCATCAAGAACACCTTCCTGAGCAATGGCGATGCCAGCGCCATCCGCAAGATGCTCTTGGAGAATTGCAACCTGCATACCATTCTCGACCTGCCATCGGGTGTGTTTACGGGTGCCGGCGTGAAGACGGTTGTGCTCTTCTTCACCAAGGGCGAGCCGACGCAGAAGATTTGGTACTATCAGGTTGACAAGCACTTCACCAAGACGCAGCCGCTGACTGAGGCTGATATGCAGGAGTTCCTCAGTTTGCAGAAGACGCAGGCAGAGAGCGAACATTCGTGGACGCTCGATGTGAGCACCCTCGACGACAGTTGCGACCTCAGCGTGAAGAACCCCAACAAGGTAGAGGCGGTTGACGAGCGCACACCCAGCGAGATTGCAGAGACCATCCTTGCCCTTGGGCAGGAGAACCAGACGCTTATTGACGAAATCATGGAGATGGTGAAATGAATAATGAAATAAAGAAGAATAATCAAATCATTGAGACAAGAGCCGAACAACTGGCTAAGCGCATTGAGGCGTTAGTTGTTGACGCACGAAAGAATATAGCGTCAACAGTCAATGTCGCCATGGTTTATACTTATTTCGAAGTGGGCCGCTATATCATTGAAGATGAACAAGGTGGTAAGGTACGCGCTGAGTATGGTAAAGGAGTATTGAAACGTGTTTCGGAACGACTTACGGAGCGATTAGGCAAAGGTTGGTCGGTGGAAAACCTTACAGCAATGGGTAAGTTCTATATCCTATATTCAAAAACCGTAACCAGTGGTTACGAAATTGAGGGAACAGAAACCCAAACCACTGGTTCGGATTTTCAAAACCTCCGTTTACAGAGTCGCAAGAAATCCGCTACAGTGCAGCGGAAATTCATTTTGTCGTGGAATCACTACCAAATTCTCTCGCGCGTGAATGGATTGCAGAATTAAAGAACAAGGAGTAAGAGGCATGAAAGAAGGTTGGGAATATAAGAAAATAAAAGATATTGGATCAGTAATAGGCGGAACTACGCCCAATACAAACATTGCGGAGTATTGGGATGGTAATTTTTGTTGGATTTCTCCTGCAGAATTAGATGGAAGCCATTATCTTTATGATTCAAGAAAGAAAATAACTGAAGCTGCAGTAAAAGCAAAAAGCTTAAAGTTACTACCAGCAGGAACTGTCATTTTATCTTCTAGAGCCCCTATCGGTAAGGTTGTAATCAATAAGGTTCCAACATATTGCAATCAAGGCTTCAAGTGCGTTATATGTGGTAAGGAAATATATAATGAATTTCTATATTGGTGGTTATGGGGAAAGACAGAGTACCTAAATTCCTTAGGGACTGGAGCTACATTTAAGGAAATCTCTAAAAAGGTTGTTGAAGACATCACTATCCCAGTTCCTCCTCTCTCCGAGCAGCAATCCATCGTTGATTATCTTGACTCTGCTTTTGTAAAGATAGATGCGATGAAGGCTAATGCAGAAAAAGCCCTGGGTGAAGCCAAAGCCCTCTTCCAAGCATCACTCAAAGAAATGCTTGAACCAAAAGAAGGGTGGGAAGAGAAAACTCTACCCGATATATCTGAGAATCTTGATAGTAAACGTAAACCTGTGACAAAGGGAAAACGGGAAGCTGGAATATACCCATATTATGGCGCATCCGGCATAGTAGATTATGTAAGTGATTATATATTTGATGAAGATATACTTCTGATTTCTGAGGATGGTGCAAATCTTGTTGCGAGAAGTACTCCTATCGCTTTTTCTGTTTCAGGTAAGGTGTGGGTCAACAATCATGCGCATATATTGAAATTCCAGAATATCTATACTCAATACTTTGTTGAATACTACTTTGCATCAATTAAGATAGATGAGTATGTTACTGGAGCTGCACAGCCTAAGTTTAGTCAAAAGAATATGAATAAACTTCCGATATGGATACCTTCTCTCTCCGAGCAACAATCCATCGTCGAAACTCTCGATTCTCTCAAATCCAAGGTTGACACGCTCCAAGCGAACTACGCGAAGATTTCTCAGGAGTGCGACGCATTAAAACAAGCCATATTACGACAAGTATTTGAATAGAAATATGTATCAGCCACCATTCAACATAACGCCGGAGATGCTGCATCTGATTTCAGGGATATCAGAGCAGGTAGGCATTATCAATGCGCGATTAGGCGAGAACGTTCCTTCGCCCATATTGCGCAAGAAGAATCAGATAAAAACCATCCATTCATCACTTGCTATCGAGAACAACACGCTGTCGCTGAAACAAGTGACGGACATCATTGACGGTAAACGAGTGTTGGGCGCTCCTGACGAGATACAGGAAGTGAAGAACGCCATTGAGGCCTATCGACTGATGCCACAACTGGATGCCCTCAAGGAGAAAGATCTGCTGAAGGCTCATGAGCTGATGATGAAAGGCCTGGTGAAACAGGCAGGCCACTACCGTCAGGAGGGTGTGGGCGTGTTTGACGGGAATGGAAACTGCCTTCACATGGCGCCTCCTGCTGATCGCGTGCCACAACTGATGGGCGACCTTTTCCAATGGGTGAAAACCACGAAAGAACACCCATTGATTCATTCGTGTGTGTTCCATTATGAGTTTGAGTTTATCCACCCGTTTATTGATGGTAATGGACGTATGGGCCGTTTCTGGCAAACGATGTTGCTCGCTCGTTGGAAGGGTATCTTTGCGTGGCTGCCTGTAGAAACGATCGTAAGGGAACATCAGCAGGAATACTATCATGTCATTGCCCAATGTGATGCAGCAGGTGAGAGTAACCTGTTCGTGGAGTTTATGCTGAAATGCCTGCTTGATGCAATGGAGAACTATGAGGATACAGAAGAAATAGAAGAACTGCACGATAAACTGCACGATAAACTGCGCGATAAATTCCCGGAATTGTCGGAAAAGGCCATAGCAGTACTTGAAGTCATCAATGCTCATCGTAGTTTTAATGCTGCCGAAATAGGTAAGCAAGTTGGTCTGTCGGAACGCCAGATCAAGACTTATATGACTAAACTGAAAGAAGTGGGACTCATCGTCCGTGTAGGCAGTAACAAAACAGGCTATTGGAAAGTAACTATTTGAAGAGACTATGAACGAAGCGCAGACACGACTGAACAAGATTGACCCCAAGCTGAGGGATGCCGGCTGGGGAATAGTTCCAGGGAGTAAGATTCTGGTGGAGCAGAGTGCTTATATTGCGCCTGGCCGCCTCACGGCTTCTGGCAACAAGAATCCGAAGAAGGCTGACTACATACTGGAATACAAGGGGCAGAAACTGGCCGTGATTGAGGCCAAGAGTGACGAGAAGGATGTGGCAGAAGGCGTTGACCAGGCCAAACTCTATGCCGAAGCACTGAAGATTCGCTACACCTATAGCACCAATGGCGACGACATCTGGTTTATCGACATGGGTGTTAAGTCTGGCAAGGGAGAGTATATCATTCCCAGCAAGGAACACGATATAGACCATTTCCCGACGCCGCAGGACCTGTGGCAGATGACCTTCCCCGACGAGAACCCCTGGCGCGACAAGTTCAATCTGTGCGCCCTTAATCGCAGCGGTGGCCGCCAGCCTCGCTACTATCAGGAGATAGCCATCAGGAACGTGCTGGAGGCTGTGGCCAAGCAGCACAACCGCATCTTGCTGACGATGGCGACGGGAACGGGAAAGACATACACGGCCTTCCAGATATGCTGGAAGCTGACGCAGACAAAATGGAATACCAAGGGTGTGGAGCGTGCGCCGAGAATCCTTTTCATTGCCGACAGGAACATTCTGGCCAATCAGGCCATCAACGACTTCGACCAGTTCCCCGAAGACGCCATGTGCCGCGTGACGCCGAAGGAGCTGCGAAAGAACAACTACAAGGTGCCGACAGCCCGCAACCTCTACTTCACCATCTTCCAGACGATGATGACGTCGCCCAATGCGCAGAAGGCAGAGGAACAGGGCATCAGACTGGCAGAAGGTGCGAGCGACCAGCCTTACTACATGCAGTACGAGCGCGACTTCTTCGACTTCATCATCATCGACGAGTGCCATCGTGGCGGCGCCAACGACGAGAGCGAATGGCGGAAGCTGATGGAATATTTCGAAAGCGCCTATCAGCTCGGAATGACCGCTACGCCCCGAAGGAAGGACAATGCCAATACCTATGCCTACTTCGGCGACCCCGTATACACCTACTCGCTGAAACAAGGCATCGAGGACGGATTCCTTGTGCCGTTCCGTGTTGAAATCTCTACGAGTAATATTGATGACTATCAGTACCAAGAAGGCGACGTCGTGAAGAGCGGAGAAGTGGACCCCGAGAAGATTTACTCGGAGTCGGACTTCTATAACGGCAGAATCCAGATCAAGGAGCGCGACGAGCACCGTGTGCAGGAACTGCTCGGCAAGATTGACCCCGACGAGAAGACCATCATATTCTGTGCCACACAGAAGCACGCCATGATTGTGCGCGACATGGTGAACAAGCACAAGCGGCGCCCCGCCAGCAACTACTGCGAGCGAGTGACGGCCGACGACGGCGAAGTGGGCGAAGCGACGCTGAGAGCCTTCCAGAACAACGAGAAGCTGCTGCCGACGATACTGACCACATCCTACAAGCTGAGCACTGGCGTTGATGCCCGCAACGTGAGGAACATCGTATTGATGCGCCCTGTTCAGAACATCGTGGAGTTTAAGCAGATTATCGGTCGAGGCACGCGCCTGTTCGACAAGAAGTATTACTTCACCATCTACGACTTCGTAGGAGCAAGCGACATGTTCAGAGACCCCGACTGGGACGGCGACCAGTATTGCCCCGTATGCGGCAACTGGCCTTGTACGTGCAGGAAGAAGGTATCTCACGCCGTACCGGAAGAGGGTGATGGTGATACGGCAAGAGAACCCCTGGTGTGCCCTGTATGCGGCCATCTGCCCTGCACGTGCGAAGGTCCGCGAACAAATCTGATAGACATCAAGTTGTCTAACGGCAGAAGGCTGTCGCTCGAGACGACCTGGGAGCAGAAGATATTCTTCGGCGACGAGTTCATCAGTCTTGACGACTATGTCGAGAAGCTCTTTGGCAGGTTACCCGACTTCTTCGCCGATGCTGATGACCTCAGAGCGAAATGGGCTAACCCCGAAACACGCGAGCAGCTGCTCAGAACGCTTGACGAAGCAGGCTTTGCAGAGGACAAGCTGAACCTGCTGAAGAACATGCTGAAGATGCAGAAGTGCGACTTGCTCGACGTGCTTGAATACATCGCTTACAACTCGACACCCGTCGAGAGGGCGAAGCGAGTGGAACTTGTGAAGCAGCAGTATGTAGACGCCCTGAACAAGGAGCAGAGAGAGTTCGACGACCTTATTCTGGAATACTATGCCAGCAACGGTTTCAAGGAGCTCGGCGCCGACAAGCTGAAGACCTTTATCAACATCAGGTTCAACTCCATGAGCGATGCCAAGCAAAGGCTGCAGATGTCGGTGGCCGACATACGGGCACACTACTATGAATTGCAGCGGAGGCTGTATTTTGCGTAGGAGAAACGGCATATAGCAGGGCGCCTTTTGTTACAAGATAAGTGTCAGATCTACGTAGCAAGCAGCCGTAGCAGCATCGGCCGGTTCTTTTGTTACATCGGGTATGTGTTACAGTTGACAGATTACAGTTTTAAAAAGAGCCAATAGAAGGGGTGACGGGATGGTTTTATACTACGACACTTTTCCGTGAAATTGGTTAATAATCAGCTAATATATGTAACGGCGGTATAAGATAATGTTCGTAACTTTGCAGCGTGATTCAAAAACGAAAGAAAATGAAACAGATTATTATGTTTTTAGCAGCTATGCTGCTTAGCTGCTGTTCTGCTGACAGCGAGGCGATGGCAGAGGTCGCTGCCACTAATGCCGGCAAGACGCTGGTGGTGTACTACAGCTACACGGGCAACTGCCGCGAGATTGTGACCACGCTGACAAGCCAGATTCAGACCGACGTGCTGGAGATTCAGCCTGCCGAGAAGGGGCTGAAGTATGAGGCCAATGGCTATGCGCTGGGTACTCAGCTGCTGAACGCCATTAAGGCTAATCCGAACGATGCCGGCAGCTATCCGGCTATCGCCCCTGTGACAACCTCGCTCAGCGGCTACCAGAACATCATCGTCGTCACACCGCTGTGGTGGAGCCAGATGGCTGCCATCATGCAGACTTACCTGTTCAACTACGGAGGGCAGATGGCGGGCAAGAATGTCGGCCTGATTGTGTCGAGTGCGAGCAGTGGCATCAGCGGTGTGGTCAGCGATGCCAAGCGGCTGCTGCCTGGCGTTACTTGGATGGGCGATGCGCTGTGGATCAATAACTCGAATCGCGGCAATACGACCTTGCTGATAGAGAACTGGCTCAAGACGCAGAAATTCGCTGAACAACAAACTGCTATGGATAAAATGAACATCACCATCGACGGAAAGACGCAGAGCGTGACTCTCGAGGACAATGCTGCCACCCGGGCTCTGGTTGTAAAGCTGCAGCAGGCGCCTGTCACCGTGACGCTGAACAGTAGCGGCGGCTTCGAGATATGGGGAGCACTGGGCTTCTCGCTGCCGACGAACAACGAACAAACGACGGCTCAGGCCGGCGACGTCATTCTCTACAACGGCAGCAACATCTGCCTGTTCTACGGTTCTAACTCTTGGAGCTACACCCGACTGGGAAAGATTGACGGACTGTCGGAGAGCGAGCTGCGCACATTCCTGAAGGCTGGCGAAAGCAACGTCAGCGTCACGCTGTCGCTTCCTGCTACCGTAAGCCAGCTCAGGGGCGACCTGAATGGCGACGGGCTGGTGAACGCCGCTGACGTGACGACGCTGATTAACATCATACTTGAAAAGAAGTCGTGAGAGGCAAAGCGGGCAGCCCGCTAACTGCCGCTGACTCTAAAATGAAGAGGGGCCTCCCTAAGCAGGATAACTTTTCAGGGCATTTCGTCACATTTTCTGCTCGACTGTTGTGTAATTCGAAAAAAATGTGTAAGTTTGCAGCGAATTTGAGACAGAATGTTTATGAGAGACAGAATAACTGGTTCGAAAGCGCTGATGAGAGCCTTGCAGGCGGAGGGGGTGAAGACTATCTTCGGGTATCCTGGCGGCACAATCATGCCGGTTTATGATGCGCTGTTCGACTACACAAGAGGAGAGAAGAAATGCTTTGACCACATACTGGTGCGCCATGAGCAGGGTGCAACGCACGCTGCTGAGGGCTATGCACGCGTCAGCGGTGAGGTAGGCGTGGTGCTCGTCACGAGCGGTCCCGGTGTGACCAACACGCTGACAGGCATTGCCGACGCCATGCTTGACTCGACGCCGATTGTGGTGATAGCGGGTCAGGTGCCCATCACGGCCTTGGGTACTGATGCTTTCCAGGAGGTCGACCTCGTCGGCGTGGCGCAGCCAATCTCGAAGTGGTCGTACCAGATACGGCGCGCCGAGGATGTGGCGTGGGCCGTCAGCCGTGCGTTCTATATTGCCCGTACGGGCCGTCCCGGCCCTGTGGTGCTCGACTTCACGAAGAATGCGCAGGTCGAGGAGATTGACTGGGAGCCCCGCAAGGTGGACTTCGTGCGCTCGTACGTGCCTTATCCGAAACTCGACGAGGCTGCCGTCCGCGAGGCTGCCGAGCTGATTAACAATGCCCAGCGCCCGCTGGCCTTGGTGGGGCAGGGGGTAGAGCTCGGCAACGCCCAGGAGGAGCTGAAGGCATTCCTCGAGAAGGCCGACATCCCCGCTGGCCGGACGATGCTCGGACTCTCGGCGCTGCCGTCGAACCATCCGCTGAACGTCGGCATGCTGGGTATGCACGGCAACTACGCCGTCAACCTGAAGGAGCAGGAGTGCGACGTGCTGATTGCCATCGGCATGCGCTTCTCTGACCGCGTGACGGGCAACGTGAAGACTTACGCTAAGCAGGCTAAGATTATCCATCTCGACATCGACCGCTCTGAGATTGACAAGAACGTGAAGACCAACGTGGCCGTTGTGGCCGACTGTAAGGAGTCGCTGCCCGCCCTGACGGCCTTGCTCAATAGGAACAAGCATACGGAATGGCGCGCGTCGTTCAAGGCTCTGGACGAGAAAGAACGCACGAAGGTCATCGAGTCGGCCATTCATCCTGCGGAGGGTCCGCTGCTGATGGGCGAGGTGGTCAACGCTGTGGCTGAGCAGGCTCATGACGATGCCGTCCTGGTGACGGATGTTGGTCAGAATCAGTTGTTTGCAACCCGTTACTTCAAGTATCACCACAAGCGCAGCATCTGCACCAGCGGCGGCCTGGGGACGATGGGCTACGGCATGCCGGCAGCCATCGGTGCCACCTTTGCCGCACCCGACCGTCAGGTGTGCTGCTTCATGGGCGACGGCGGTTTCCAGATGTGTATCGAGGAGTTAGGCACCATCATGGAGCAGAAGGCGCCGGTGAAGATGATTCTGATGAACAACCACTATCTGGGCAACGTGCGCCAGTGGCAGGATATGTTCTGGATGCGCCGCAAGTCGTTCACCAAGATGATGAACCCCTGCTACGAGCTGATTGCCCAGGGCTACGGCATTCCCTATGCGGCCGTTACTGACCGCAGCCAGCTTGCTGCCGCTGTTGAGCGCATGCTGACGACCGACGGTCCGTTCATCATGGAGTGTGCCATCAAGGAGGAGGACAACGTGCTGCCGATGACGCCGCCGGGCATGAATGTCAATGATATGATGCTGGAGATATAGCGCTTCGCTAAATGAGAAATGAGTAATGAGTAATGAGAAATGATGGAAGAAAAGAAGCTATATACACTGCTGGTCTACTCTGAGAACGTGGCGGGTATCCTGAACCAGATTACCGCCGTGTTTACGCGCCGCCAGGTGAACATTGAGAGTCTGAACGTCAGCGCTTCGAGCATTCCCGGCGTGCATAAGTACACCATCACCGCCTGGAGCGACGAGGACCAGATTATCAAGATAACGCGCCAGATAGAGAAGAAAATCGACGTGGTGAAGGCCAACTACTTCACTGACGACCAGCTGTTTATCCGCGAGACGGGACTCTACAAGCTGTCGACGGAGAAAGTGCTCGAGAATCCGGAAATCTCGCGCACCGTACGCCGCTTCGGTGCCAGTATTATTGAGGTGAACCCCACGTACACCATCGTGATGATGTACGGCGTGACGGAGCAGATTATCGAGCTCTTCCGCGCCCTCGATGCCTTCGACTGTGTGTTTCAGTACACCCGCTCGGGCCGCATCGCCGTTACGCGAGGCAAGCAGGAGCAGGTCAGTGCATTCTTAGAGGAAAGAGAGCAGCATCATGGATAAGACTGGACGTTACGAGTTTATGGCCGAGCCGTTTCACTGCGACTTCTCGGGCCGACTGTTCATGGGGCACTTGGGCAACCACATGCTCAACGCTGCCGACTTCCACTCTTCGGCACGCGGCTTCGGCATGAAGTATCTGCTGGGCATTCAGCGCTCGTGGGTGCTCTCGCGACTGGCTATCGAGATGACGGAAATGCCGCTGATGTACACGAAGTTCTGCGTCGAGACGTGGGTGGAGTCGGCCATGCGCTACTTCACCAGCCGTAACTTCGCCGTTGTGGGAGCCGACGGCCACACCTACGGCTACGGCCGCAGCATCTGGGCGATGATCGACACTGAGACGCGCCAGCCGACCGACATCTACAGCATCGACAACGGTGCCATCAAGAACTGGATAGTAGCCGACCGCGAGTGCCCCATCGACAAGGGCGGCCGCGTCAAGATGTCGGACGATGCCCAGCTCGTGCGCACCATCGACACATATTATAATGACGTCGACATCAACGGCCATATCAACTCGGTGAAGTACATCGAGCACGTACTCGACCTCTGGCCGATGGACTGGTATCGCGACCACCAGATTCGCCGCTTCGAGATTGCCTACGTGGCCGAGGCTCATGCCGGCGACCGACTCTCGTTCTATCGTGAAGACGGTGCCGACGGCGAATACAGTGTACGCATCATCCGGACTGACGGGACGGAGTGCTGTCGCAGCAGGGTGCTGTTTTGAAGTATAGGCTAACGACGAATGAATGGCAGAGACTTAGGTAGTTTCTGCCATTTTCCGTTCTTGGGCACCTTGAGCGTGCTGCCCTTCTCCTGACGGAGCACGTAGGTGGAGTCGTTCTGGCGCGTCAGGGTAGCCGTGAGGTCCTCGCTGCCGTAGTCGTTGATGAGGCTCAGCTCGGCGCTGGTCTCGTCGTCGGCGACGCGGGCGGCGGTGATGGCCCAGCAGAAGGAGTTGTTCTTCTTGCCCAGAAAGCCCGGCAGCCGGCCGTAGAGCTCGTTGCCCGGCACGGAGACTGACTCGTTGTAAAAATCAATTCTCAGGTAGACGTCGTACTCATTGTTGTACAGATATCCCTTGAAGGCCGTGTTCTGCTTCTGTGCGAAGGCTGTGGCGGCGAGGGCGGTCAGTGTGAGTGCAAGTAAAGCTTTTTTCATATTTTTGAGTCTGATTTTGGCGGCAAAGGTAGCAAATTTATATCAATAAATCACTGAAAGTCATAAAAATATGATTAAAAGATGGTGTGTTTTTGAATTTTTTACGTATCTTTGCAGCCGTTTATAATTATAACGAATGGTAAGTATGAGATTAGTGCCTGACTATATCTTTGAATCGAGTTGGGAAGTTTGTAACAAAGTTGGTGGTATCTACACCGTACTTTCCTCGCGCGCAAAGACATTGCAGGATAGGATGAAGGACCGCATCATCTTCGTGGGTCCCGACTTTTGGAAAAAGAAGGAAAGTCCCTATTTCAGGGAGGACAAAGCCCTGTTTGCCGATTGGCAATGGGAAGCTAAGGAGTGTGGAATCATCGTGAGGGTAGGGCGCTGGACGGTGCCCGGCGAGCCGATAGCCATACTCGTAGACTTTGAGCCCTACTTCGAGAAGAAGAACGAGATATACGGCTGGCTGTGGGAGCACTACCAGGTAGACTCGCTGCACGCCTACGGCGACTACGACGAGGCCTCGATGTTCTCGTATGCCGCTGCGCTGGTTGTGGAGAGCTTCTATAAGCACTACCTGAATGCGAAGCAGAAGGTGATTTATCATGCCAACGAGTGGATGTGCGGACTGGGTGCGCTCTACATCAACAACAAGCTGCCGCAGATAGGCACCATATTCACCACCCACGCCACGAGCATCGGGCGCTCGATTGCCGGCAACCAGAAGCCGCTCTACGATTACCTGTTTGCCTATAACGGCGACCAGATGGCTGGCGAGCTGAACATGCAGTCGAAGCACTCGATTGAGAAGCAGACGGCCATGAACGTCGACTGCTTCACGACGGTGAGCGACATCACGGCCCGCGAGTGTGTGGAACTGCTCGATAAGCCCGTCGACGTGGTGCTGCCCAACGGCTTCGACAACAGCTTCGTGCCCAAGGGCCCAGCCTTCACCCAGAAGCGCAGGGCAGCCCGTAAGCGACTGCTCGAGGTAGCCAACGCGCTGCTTGGAGAATCGCTTGACGATGACACGCTGATTGTCTCGACGTCAGGACGTTATGAATTCCGCAACAAGGGCATCGACGTGTTTGTGGAGGCCATGAACCGGCTGCTGCGCGACCGCGACCTGAAGAAGGAGGTGGTGGCCTTTATCGAGGTGCCCGGATGGGTGGGCGAGCCCCGCAAGGACCTGCAGGAGCGACTGGCATCCAATTCCTCAACTGCTCAACTCGCCAACTTCTCAACTCCTTTAGAGGTTCCCCAGATTACCCACTGGCTGCACAACATGAGCCACGACCAGGTGCTGGGCATGATGAAGTACTACGACATGCACAACCGCAAGGACGAGCAGGTGAAGGTCATCTTCCTGCCCTGCTACCTGGACGGCGACGACGGCATCGTCAACATGACCTACTACGACCTGGTGCTGGGCAACGACCTCTGCGTCTATCCTTCGTACTACGAGCCGTGGGGCTATACGCCGCTCGAGGCTGTGGCCTTCAAGGTGCCCTGCATCACGACCGACCTGGCCGGCTTCGGACTCTGGGCCAACAGCGTCTTCGGTCACGTGGGCGAGCTGGCCGACGGCGTGAAGGTCATTCACCGCACGGACTACAACTACTCTGAGGTGGCCGACGCCATCAAGGACGCCGTGGCCGACTTCTCGGCCATGACCGCCCAGCAGGTGGAGGCCGTGCGCAAGAAGGCCGGGGCACTGTCGAAGAAGGCGCTCTGGAGCGAGTTCATCAAGTATTACGACCAGGCCTACGACATTGCCCTGCGCAAGGCTGAAGCACGAAAGAATAATTTATAATAATATATGTATTACGTATGAAAATCAAAGCTGATTACACCAATGCTCCCCAGTGGCGGGAGATGTCAGTAAAGTCGAGCCTTCCCAAAGAGCTCGAGTGCCTGAACGAGATTGCCCATAACCTCTGGTGGGTGTGGAACTTCGAGGCGCGCGACCTGTTCCGCGACCTTGATCCCGCTATCTACCACGACGTGAAGCACAATCCCGTGATGCTCCTGGAGCGTCTGAGTTTGAACCGCAAGGAGGAGATTGTCAAGGACAAGGCCCTGATGAAGCGCATCAAGGATGTCTATGCCGCATTCCGCAAGTATATGGACGTCAAGCCCGACACAAAGCGCCCCTCGGTGGCCTACTTCTGCATGGAGTATGGCATGCACTCGGCGCTGAAGATCTACTCGGGCGGTCTGGGCATGCTGGCCGGCGACTACGTGAAGGAGGCCAGCGACTCGAACGTCGACATGTGTGCCGTCGGTTTCCTCTATCGCTTCGGCTACTTCACACAGAGCCTGTCGATGGACGGACAGCAGATTGCCAACTACGAGTCGCAGAACTTCCAGAGCCTGCCCATTGAGCGCCAGCTCGACCAGGACGGCAACCCCCTGGTGGTCGACGTGCCCTACACCAACTACCAGGTTCACGCCTACGTCTGGCGTGTCAACGTCGGCCGTGTGAAGCTGTATCTGCTCGACACCGACAACGAGATGAACTCCGACTTCGACAAGCCCATCACCCACAGCCTCTACGGCGGCGACTGGGAGAACCGCCTGAAGCAGGAAATCCTGCTCGGCATCGGCGGTATGCTGCTGCTGAAGAAGCTCGGCATCAAGAAGGACATCTACCACTGCAACGAGGGTCACGCTGCTCTCTGCAACCTGCAGCGCCTCTGCGACTACATCGACGAGGGACTGACGTTCAACCAGGCTCTTGAGCTGGTGCGCGCATCGGGACTCTACACCGTCCACACACCCGTGCCCGCCGGTCACGACTACTTCGACGAGGGACTCTTCGGCAAGTATCTGGGCGGCTATCCGCAGAAGCTCGGCATCACTTGGGACGAGTTCATCGGCATGGGCCGTACCAACCCTGACGACAAGGGTGAGAAGTTCTGCATGTCGACCTTCGCCTGCAACACCTGTCAGGAGGTCAACGGTGTGTCGAAGCTTCACGGCTGGGTGTCGCAGAAGATGTTCGCAGGCATCTGGAACGGCTACTATCCCGAAGAGAACCACGTGGGCTACGTCACCAACGGCGTACACTTCCCCACATGGGCAGCCGCCGAGTGGCGTCAGCTCTACAGCAAGTACTTCGACAAGAAGTTCATGGGCGACCAGTCGAACGAGGAAATCTGGCACGCCATCTACAACTGCCCCGACGAGGAGATCTGGGCTACGCGTATGGCCCTGAAGAACAAGCTCTTCGACTACATCAAGGTGCAGTTCCGCGACACCTGGCTGAAGAACCAGAACGATCCCTCGCGCGTGGTGAAGCTGCTGGAGCGCTTCAACCCCAACGCACTGGTCATCGGCTTCTGCCGCCGCTTTGCCACCTATAAGCGTGCCCACCTGCTGTTCACCGACCTGAACCGCCTGAGCCGCATCGTCAATAACCCCGAGCATCCCGTCATCTTCCTCTTCGCCGGTAAGGCTCACCCCGCCGACGGTGCCGGTCAGGGACTGATCAAGAAGATTTTCGAGATTTCGCAGATGGAGGAGTTTCAGGGCAAGATCATCTTCCTCGAGGACTATGACTTCCTGCTGGCTCGCCGCCTCGTCTCGGGTGTCGACATCTGGATGAACACCCCGACACGTCCGCTCGAGGCATCGGGTACGTCAGGCGAGAAGGCCGAGATGAACGGTGTCGTCAACCTGTCGGTGAAGGATGGTTGGTGGCTTGAGGGCTATCGTGAGGGTGCCGGATGGGCACTCACCGAGAAGCGCACCTACCAGAATCAGGGCTATCAGGACCAGCTCGACGCAGCCACCATCTACGGTCTGCTGGAGCAGGAGATTGTGCCCCTCTATTATAATAAGGACGAGAACGGCATCTCGAAGGGCTGGATTCAGGTGGTCAAGAACTCCATCGCACAGATTGCTCCGCACTACACCATGAAGCGTCAGCTCGACGACTACTACTCGAAGTTCTACGAGAAGGAGGCCAAGCGCTTCAAGGAGATTTCGGCCAACAACTATCAGGTGGCCAAGGAAATCGCCCTGTGGAAGGAGACGGTCGTAGAGCGCTGGGATGCCATCAGCGTCGTCTCGTCAGAGTGGGACGTTCCCGCATCGGGACTCTTCACCGGCACGAAGTACACGCTGCGCTACGTCATCAACGAGCAGGGACTCGACGATGCCGTCGGACTGGAGAAGGTCAACGTCTATACCGACGAGAACGGCGAGGACCACATCTTCTCGATCGAGCCGCTGAAGATGATTGGCCACGAAGGCAACAACTACACCTTCGAGGCTACGCTGGCTCCGCGCCAGGCCGGTCTCTACAAGAGTGCCGTCCGCATGTATCCGAAGAACAGCCTGCTGCCTCACCGTCAGGACTTCTGCTACGTCAAGTGGCTGGAGTTGCCTAACGCATAAGTGAGGTCTGCACAATAAAAGGGTAGGGGAATACGTTAATAAGGTATATGATGAAGCGTGTTCTCCTACCTTTACTGTTGCTGGGCAGTCTGATAGCAGCCTGCTCCGACGACGATACTTTCTCAACCGACCGCAGTAACCGGCTGTCTTTCTCGACCGATACCGTGAAGATGGACACCGTTTTCTCGACGGTAGGCTCCAGCACCTACACCTTTTGGGTGTTCAACAACTCGGCCGACGGCATCAGGCTGACAACGGTCAAGCTGAAGAACGGCAACCAGACGGGCTTCCGAGCCAACGTCGACGGCTCCTACCTCGACAACACGATGGGCTCGGTCGTCAGCGACCTTGAGGTGAGAAAGGGCGATAGCATCCGCGTGTTCGTTGAGCTGACAGCCCCCGAGAACAAGCAACTGGAGCCGCAACAGCTTGAGGATGCGCTCGTCTTCACGCTGGAGAGCGGCGTTGAGCAGCGCGTCGTGCTGAGGGCTCATTCGTGGGACGCTATTCCCGTAAGAGGTCTGACGATAGCTGCCGACACGCTCATTGAGTCGGCGAGGCCCATCGTCGTCTATGGCGAAGGCATCAAGGTCGACAGCGGCGCCGTGTTGACAATACGCAACACCACCCTCTACTTTCACGACGGCGCGGGGCTGAACGTCGGCGGCAGTCTGGTAACGGAGAACGTCGTGATGCGCGGCGACCGGCTCGACCACATGTTCGACTATCTGCCCTACGATCGGGTGAGCGGTCAGTGGAAGGGCGTAACCTTCTCACGTTCGTCCCATAACAACCTAATGACCGATACCGAAATACGCAATGCAATGACGGCCGTGCTGCTCGAAGACTCAGCCCGGCTCGACTCTGCCACCCAGCGGCTGACGATGACCTGCTGCCTGGTTCATAATGCCAAGGGCGACGGCGTCGTAGCCTACAACAGCAACATCGGACTCTATAATTGCCAGCTGACCAATACCCTGGGCGACTGTCTGGCCGTCTATGGCGGAATTGCCGACATCGACCAGTGTACGATGGCTCAGTTCTATCCCTTCTCGGCCAATCGGGGTGTGGCGCTGCGCTTCACTAACTATGCTGATTTGGTGCTGTTGTGTACGAACAGCATTTTCACGGGTTATGAAGACGACGAGATCATGGGCGAGGCTAACGACTCGACAAAGGCTTTCCAATACTTGTTCTACAATTGCCTGATGCGAACGCCCCACGTGGAGGGCGACACCGTCAGCTTCAAGCAAATTCTTTGGGAAACGCCCGAGGACTCCATACAAGGCAAGAAACACTTCGTGAAGATTGACGAAGAGAATCTTGACTACGACTTCCACCTCGACTCACTGTCGACGGCTCAGGGTATGGGCTGCTACTAAAACGCCGTAAACGACAGGGGCATCAGCTGCTTGATGCCGTCGATGACGTAAATCCTGTTGCGCCCGTAGAGCAGGATGCGCACCTCCTGGCTGAAGCGCGTCTCAGTCTCAATGAGCACCTGACGGCATGAGCCACAGGGCGACACCGGCTCGTCCTGCAGTTCTCCTTCAGGCGTTCGGGCGGCAATGGCAATCATCCTGACAGGCACGTCGGGATACTGCGCTCCGGCAGCAAAGATGGCCGAGCGCTCGGCACAGAGCCCAACGGGATAGGCGGCATTCTCCTGATTACAACCTATGACCTCGACGCCATTGTTCAGAAGCAGGCAGGCGCCCACGCTGAACTTCGAGTAGGGGGCATACGAACAGTTGGTGGCCTCGATGGCCTGCTCAATAAGGTGCTGCTCCGCTTGGCTCAGTTCCTCAAATTGACATTCCCGAATAAAGGTTTTCAGTTCCACATTTTTCATAATAGGCTGTTTTTCGCTTTGTTAGAAAGACACTTACTGTACGCTGCGCTTCATGTTGAGTTCGGTAATGCGACCTTCGGGCGAGACGCTGGCAGTCACCTTGTACACCGAACTGGACTTCTCGCCTTCTTCGCCTCGCTCAGTATGCTGGGCAATGGTGAAGTTGACATTGTAGCCGTAAAGACCTTCGGCAAGTTTCACCTTTTCGATGGCCCAGTCGCCGCTGGGGGCGAACTCAATTTTTGACACATCGGCCTCATGGAGCTTCTCCATGTATTGCTGTACGTCGGCCTTGGTGGCATTAGGCCGATGGAGGAAAGATGTGAGCACGGGAGCAATGGTCGACGACAGGGCCGACTCGTCCATCTGTGCAAGGGCATTGAAGAAGGTAGTAAACAGCTGACTGACGACGAGGCGGTCTTCCGACTTGATTTTCTGAGCCTCAAGCTGCTCATAGGCGGCATTGGCCTCGTCGAAGTAGGCACCGTCCTCGTGGCCCTCCATATATTTCTTGTAGGCATCTGCGGTGTTCTCGTTCTTCGCTGCCACCCAGTCGAGTGAGTCAATCTTGATGCCTGCTTCAATGACATGACCACTCTGCGGGTGCAATTTCACAAAGCGGTCGAAGGCATGCTTGCTGTTGTTGACTACAGCATCGCGCCAGTCGGCCTCAACCTTCTTGAGACCGTCGAGACGCAGCTTGATGGAATCGCGGTGAGCCTTAGGCGCATCTCCATACATGTCGAGAAAATTCTGCAGCACCAGAGGCTCGGCACTCACAATGGCGTTTCTAAAGGCTTTTGTCTCATTCTGCCGTTCCTGGTTCTTCATAAAATAGATACCAAGGAACACGATAATGAGGGCTATGACAAGTGCAATGATGACAGCAGCTATTCCTGCCTTCTTCTTGCGCGAACGTACGGGAGCGGGCATTGGCTGCTGCACAATCTCTTTCGATGATTTGCGTGTCTCAGGCTGAGGGGCTGGTGGTATGACTGCTGCTGAAGGTCTCCTCGTTTCCATTCCAGAACTTGAGGCACCATTAATGCTACAATGACAAATGGGACAACGGGGCTGCTCCTTGAAAATTATTTCACCGCAGTCGGGACACCGTGTGATTTTCCCGGCTATGTCAATACCACACGACGGGCAGGTCTTCGCTTGGTCGCTCACTTGGTGACCACATTCAGGACATTTGATTAACATCTTTCTTATCTACAATTTACGGATTTTCGATTTTCGATTTTTCAATGGCGGTAGCGGATTTCACGCAGGCCGTGACGCCCCATGAAGCGCGACTTGTCGACGTAGCCGTTGACGCCGACGATACGGCCCTTGGCTGAGTACTGCCACAGCGTATAGTCACGTCCGTCGGCCAGTTCAGGCTCCTCGTTGGTATACATGGCTATCATCAGCTGGTAGTCGTCTATCTTGCCTACAAGGTGCTTGTTGTAGAAGTTGCGGTAAGTGTAAATCAGGGGCTTCTGCCGATAGGCTCCCTCCATCAGCTGGAGAAACTTCATGAGTGAGTCGCAGAACTCCTCGGTCGGCAAGTTGGCATTTGTCTCGACGTCGACCATAGGTATAAGGTCTTGCTCGCCGGGCAGGCACTGGGCCATGAAGTTGCGCAGCTGAACTTCTTGAGGCGTCTTTGGACGGTAGAAATGATAGCTTCCAACCTTCAGGCCGTAGCGGTGTGCCAGGTCGATGTTGCGTTCAAAGTAGGAGTCTATACGGTCACCGCCCTCTGAGGCTTTCAGGTAGACATAGGCCATCTTCGTGTTCTCGCCCACCGTCTCCCAGAATACCTCGCCTTGATAGTGGCTCAGGTCGATGCCGTGAACATGGTCGCAGGTGTCCTCACACTGCAGATAAGGGTTCACCAGGTCGCCGTCGGCATCGTACACGGGTTCGGGGGCAGGCTTCACTACGGCCTTGGCCTTGGTCTTCTTTGACGTCTTGCGGGCTGTCTTCTTTTTTTTGGCCACAGCAGTTGTCTTGGCCTTCGCGCGTCGTTTCTTCGTTTTGGCCATCGACGTCTCTCCAATGGCCATGCTGACGAGTAAAATTACCAATATATAAATGAGTTTCTTCATGCTTTCTCTGTTTCAAGGTGCAAAGTTACGAAAAAACAGAAGAAGAACAAAAGAAAAACGCGTTTTTCTTTTGTTCTTTAAAGCTTTATTCCCACTACCTTTCCCTCAACTGCCCGCCTTACTGATGTATGAGTACGCCCCAACAACCCTAAAGCCTGTGGCATCTTCTGAAATTCTCGAGAGAATTTTGTGTTAACCCGGCCACTTCCTTCAGCTTACCCGGCGGGTAACCGCGAAATTCTCGAGAGAATTTTTCGTACTGTGAGGTTGAAATGGAATGTACTCGGTTCGCCACTTTGCCTTTCCCAGTTTTTCTCTGTACAGAGCCTGGTAGCGAACTGAGTAATGCCCCCATGACGTTGATTAAGATTTTTTCCGTCACATCCGTCA
>JAFPVW010000123.1 GCA_017395215.1 Prevotella sp.
GAGAGTTGAGAATTGAGAATTCTTCGAATTGAGAATTGAGAGTTGAGAATTGAGAATTTGGAATTGAGAATTATGATTAGATTGGTGAATGTCTTTTTCGTGGCTTTCCTGGTGTTGGCTGTCAATGCGCAGCCTAATTCTCAATTCTCAATTCTCAATTCTCAATTAGCTAGAGACTACGACATTCTCTTCCATGAGGCCATGCTGCAGCGGCAGAAGGGCAACCACGATGCTGCTTTCGACCTGCTGACGCGCTGCATAGAACTGCGTCCCGAAGCATCGGAAGCCTACTTCTTCCTCGGACAGTACTTCACCGAGATGCAGCAGGCCGACCGCGCACTCGAATACTTCGCACGGGCCGCTGCCCTGGAGCCTGCCAACACCACGTATATGGAGACGCTGGCGCAGGCTCATATCCAGAAGGATCAGTATGCCGAGGCCACCGCCGTCGTGGAGCGCCTCTACAATCAGAACAAAGGGCGCCAGGACCTCTTGGAGACCCTTTACCGCCTGTACCTCCAGCAGGAAGACTACGAGCAGGCCATCGGTGTGCTGGAGCGCATCGAACAGATCGACGGCAAGAGCGAGCGCACATCGCTGTCGAAGAGTGGCCTCTACGCCAAGATGAACGACCACCAGCGCGCCGTCGACGAGATGCGCCAGCTGGCCGAGCAGTACCCCAACGACCTGAACTACCGTACCATCTATGCCAACACGCTGCTGATGAACGACGAAGAGGACGAGGCCCGTGACATCCTGCGCCAGGTGCTTGCCGACGAACCCGACAATGTGGGTGCCCAGCGCGTCCTCCGTGTCTACTTCCTCCGTCAGGGTGACACCGCCTCTGCCGACAGCATCACCCGTGCCATCCTGCTCAATCCCAAGGCACAGTCCGACGACAAGGTGTACCAGCTGCGTCAGGTCATCGCTGAGAACGAGCAGCAGGGTGGCGACAGCACCGAGGTGCTTGCCCTGTTCCGCGAGATGCTCGCACAGCCGCAGCCCGACGCTGACATCGCCGTGCTTCAGGCTGCCTATATGGATCTTAAGAAGATGCCTCGCGACAGCATCGCCGCCGCCCTCGAGCATGTGCTGCTCCTGGCCCCCGACAATGCGTCGGCGCGCCTCCATCTGGTGCAGTACGCCTGGGAGGACGAGGACGACAAGCGTATCATCGAGCTATGCCGGCAGGCGCGCCAGTACAACCCTGAGGAGATGGCGTTCTACTACTATCAGGGCATGGCCTACTACCGTCAGGACGACCATGACAACGCCTTGGAGGCTTTCCAGAACGGTATCAACGTCATCACTGACGAGAGCCACCCCGACATCGTCAGCGACTTCTACGCCGTCATGGGCGACCTGTTGCACCAGAAAGGACGCGAGCAGGAGGCTTTCGCTGCCTACGACTCGTGTCTGCAGTGGAAGCCCGACAACGTGGGCTGTCTGAACAACTACGCCTATTATCTCAGCCTCCGTGCCATGCGCCTCGACGATGCCGAGCAGATGAGCTACAAGACCATCAAGGCTGAGCCGCAGAACGCCACCTATCTCGACACTTACGCCTGGATCCTTTTCGTTCAGGGACGTTACGCCGAAGCCCGCATCTACATCGACCAGGCTCTGCAGAACGACTCCCTGCCCAGCCACGACGTCCTCGAGCATGCCGGCGACATCTACGCTCAGTGTGGCGACATCGCGCAGGCTCTTACCTACTGGCAGCAGGCCCTCGCCGATGATCCCACCGACCGTCTCCTCATACGGAAAATCAAAAAGAAGAAATACATCAAATAGCAATGAGAACATTCCCCTTCGCCCGCCTGCGCTCCGCCCTTCCCGCCTTGCGCACCGTCGCCCCCTTCGCCCGCCTGCGCTCGGCCCTCCCCGCCTTGCGCACCGTCGCCCCCTTTGCCCGCCTGCGCTCCGCCTCTCTCGTGGCTTGTCTGCGCTTTGGTTTGGTGGCCGCCATATTTGGCGGCGCTTCCTCCGTCCTCACCTCTTGCCACTCCACGAAGGCCCCCACCGTCAGCACCGCCGATACCGACGCCGCTGCCCCCATGCGTATGCTCAAGCGCACCGTCACCAACCGTCAGACCGCTGAGTTCGTATCTGCAAAGCTGAAGTTCAGCGCCGCCATCAACAATAAGGACGTCTCCGTCGACGGCGTCCTCCGCATGAAGCGCGACGATGTCATCCGCATCCAGCTTCAGGCCCTCGGCGTCATGGAGGTGGGACGCTTGGAGTTCACCCCCGACTACGTCCTCATCATGGACCGCGTCAACAAGCAGTATATCAAGGCCCCCTATGCCGATGTCGACTTTCTGCGTAGCAGTGGCATCACTTTCTACACCCTTCAGTCGCTGTTCTGGAACGAGCTGTTCCAGCCCGGACGGCAGACGCCCGAGTTAGAGACCTATACCCTGTCGCCCGACGGCCAGAACCTCAATGTGGCCTTCCAGCGTGATAAGCTCTCCTACCAGTGGGTCGTCGAGCAGCCCTCGGCGCTCATCCGTAAGGTCAGCGCCACACACAGCGACACCAAGGAGGGCAATGCGACCCTCAACTGGGACTATGCCGACTTCCAGAAGCTGGAGGGGCATCCCTTCCCCTGCAACCAGCAGGTGACCTTCGCCGCCAAGAACCGCACGCTGAAGATGGGCTTCCGTCTATCGTCGCCCACTACTGACAGCGACTGGGAGACGCGCACCAAGGTCTCCTCCCGTTACGATCAGGTCACCGTCGAAGAGGTGCTCAGCAAAATCGCAGCGTTGGGGAATTGAGAAAAAGGCCCACCTAGGATCCAGGCCCACCAAAGCCCTCCCGAAGGGAGGGATGTTTATATAGATAATTTCCCCAACTTTCGTCCCTTAACTCCCCTTTAACTCCCCAACTATCGTCCCTTAACTCCCCTTTAAC
>JAFPVW010000124.1 GCA_017395215.1 Prevotella sp.
CTACCAGGCGGGTAGACAATCGTAAGAGTTATATGAGCCGTACTTTTTTCAAAAATACGGCTTATTTCGTTAAAAATTGGCGAAAGCTGATTACACTACGGACAGGTGGTGAGCGGATTGTCGCAAATGCGGTCGATGGGCATCCACCCCGTGTGGCGCTTGTCGGTAGTGATGACTTTAATCCATTTTCCGCGAATCTCGAGAGGGCGCAGTCCGACTTCAAACAGGTAGCCGGGCTCCAACTTCAGGGGCTTGGCTTTTGAGGACGGCGTTTCACGCAGCACGTTCTCAGGGTCACCGCTAATTCCGAAGCCCAGCACAGAGTAGTGCACCCAATAGCCGGTTTTCGAGCCTTTCAGCTGTAGGGATTCATCGTCCACATCGCCGCAAACTTCAACTTCAGGGGCAATCTTCCACCAGTTGCTCTTCACTTCGAGCAATTCCACCACATTGCCGCCATCTACGTCAGACAGCGTCTGCACCACCTTGCCATTGGGGGCATTGCGAATGTTGGTGGGTGTGCCGCTGGCGTCTAAGATATAAGCACATACACCCGTCTGCGCATTCACGGTCAAGGCTATGACCATCATTACGGTTGTCAAAAGAATCTTTTTCATATTGTCTTGGTTTTAGGGTTAATATTCAAAAGGAAGTATAGGCCTCTGCTACATGAGCAGGCGCTCCATCTGGGGAACCTCGATGCGGCCGCGATGAAGACGGAGAAGGCCGGCGTGCTGGAGCTGATTGAGGGCCCGGCTGACGTCGAGACGGCTGTCGCCAACCTCGTCGGCAAGGCGGGTCATGATGATATTGAAGGTCTTGGGACCTGCCGGATAGAGGCAGCGCTGACTGAGGAAGCGGACGATGCGCTCGGATAGCGTAGCGGGGTAACGGTGCCAAGGCTGCCGCAAGAGCTTCTGCGACTGGGTGGCATAGAGGTTGAGCAGGTTGAGACGGAACACGAGAAACTGGTCGCTGAGACGCATCACCTCGTCCTTGCTGATGGTGATGAAACTGCATTCGGCAGCTGCCGTGAAGGTGTGGGTGAACCGCTGGTTGTAGCCGAAGATGGCCTCGGGCTGCAGCATGCAGGGGGCCTGCAGCTGCTCGACGACGGAGTAAGCGTGGTCGTCGGAACGGCTCTCAATGCGCAACTGCCCCGTGAGGAGGAAATAGAGCTGGGAGCAGGAATCGTCCTCGCGCACGACGACCTGCCCTACCCCACTCTTCATGAAGCCGAACTTGGTCTGTCCGACAACCTGAGCGAGATTGTCGCGGCTCATTCCCTGAAACAGGGGGAACAGTAGCAGATGGTCGTAGAGCTGCATGGTTGGGTAGTGGGTGTTAGGTAATGGTTATTCGGCGATTTTATCCTGCAGCGATGGCGAGAACCAGACGCCGTTGGTACCGTCGGGACGGGCAAAGATGAAATAGGCCATCAGCTCGGGATGATTCTCGAGAACGGCCTTGGCGCGCTCAACGCCCAGAACCATGAACGAGGTGGCGTAGGCGTCGGCTGTGGCGCAGTCCTTGGCGAGCACGGTGGCCGAGAGCAGGGAGTGCTGCACTGGGTAGCCCGTCTTGGGGTCGATGGTGTGGGCATACTTCTGACCGTCCTTGTAATAGAACTTACGGTAGTTGCCGCTGGTGGCCATTGCGATGTCGGTGATGTTGAGTACCGTCTGCAGTTCGCCATTGACTGAGAGCGAGTCGTCGGTGGGCTTGGTGACGCCTATCTTCCAGGGGATGCGGCGCTCGCTGATGCCCTGAGTGACTATCTCGCCGCCAATCTCGACCATGAAGTTGGTGACGCCACGACGGCGTAACAGACGGGCCACAACGTCGGAACCGTAGCCCTTGGCAATGGCCGAGAAGTCGTACTGGTTGCGGATGCGCAGCAGGCTGTCGACCTGCTGCTTAGTGGGCATCTGCTCGTGCTTGAAGCCGAAGCCCCAGGCGTTGACGAGCGGCGCTACGGTGATGTCGAAGGCGCCGTCGGTCTCCTGATGAACGGTCTGGGCCAGTTTGTAGACCTCCTTGTACATAGGGCTCTCGCTGACCTTCTCGCCGCGATTATGGCGGGCGACGGTCGACGTGTCGTTGAACATGGAGAACTCGCCGTCGACCTGCTGGAGTGCGGCCTCAATCTCGGTCTTCAGGTTGTCCTCGCACTGATAGGTAATGTTGTAGACGGTGCCGAAGACGAAGCCGTTGTCATGCTGATAGGGCATGGCGCGCTGCTGGCGGATAATGAGGACTGTGCCGACGATGAGTAGCAGGAGGAACAGGAGCTTATACCATTTCATATATCGATGATGAAGTTAAACGTGCCGCCAAGTTCGGATGAGTCCCAGATGCCGTAACCGGGCACATACCAAGTTTTGCCGATGAGGCCTTCGTCGTGTTTCAAGCGCTGCTTGTAACGGACGCTCCAGCCGAGATGGAAGGGGCCGAAGACTTTGGCGTCGATGCCTACGACGGCTTCGAGCCAGTGCTGCGAGCACTGCTCGCCACTGACGCCAAAAAAGGTTTTCGTCTTCCAGTAAGGGTCTTCGAAGTCGGGCCGCCAAATGTCGACCTTATATGAAGTGTAGGCATAGCGGAAGCCCGCAAACAAACGATTCGACTGGTGTTTCTTCTTCAGCAGATTGAAATCGACACCAGCCCGGAAGTAGGGTGCCTGAGTCTTGTAGGTGATATTCGTCACGACGTCGTCCTCACGGCTGGCCTTGCCATAGCCCACCTCAACGATAGGGAACCACTGGTCGTGCAGGTTCAGGCGCAGCGCTGCCTCATACTGGCCATAGTCGCTCAGCATCATCTGCCCGGCTCCGAAGAGGTCGAACGACACCTGGAAGCCTCGCATCAGCGGGATGGAGTCCTTCTCAAGCTTGAAGAGCTTCTGTGCGCCTGCCGAAACCGGCAGCAACAGCAGTAAGAGGCTAATCGTGGTCCTTGGGATATAGGTGGAAATGTATTCTCTGATTGTCATAATCTATCATGGAGTTATTGATAGTAATGGAGTCTATCGCGTTATGCGTAGAGCGAATGGCAGTAATGCGGTGGAAGTAGGAAGCACTACAGTCGACAGACTCGAAATGGGGAATGTTCTCCTTCTTCAACCATACGGTGTCTACAGCCTGCCAAGGGAGATTGCGGAAGAAGAAAAACAGCGTGTCCTCGGGATTGGTGTGACTGACTGGCAGCGAGAAGGCCGTTTTGTTAGTTGCTCCGTTGAGAAGCAGCGTGTCGCTACGCTTGGTACGATGGGCGAAAACATACAGGGTGTCCCGCAGCGTGTCGGCCTTCTGGTTGGAATCGTAAATGGCATAATATGACTGCACCGTATGCTGAACGGGGCAGTCGATAGAGGAACAGGCACAGAGGGCCAGCATCCCGACGAGGTAGGCAGTCAACTTACGCATCATATCGTTTCTTCTATCTGATAATCGTTACGCCCTGCCGACGAGCGGCTGATGAGGTCGCCGATGAAGCCCGTCAGGAAGAGCTGGGTGCCTATCATCATCATCGTCAGCGAGATGTAGAAATAGGGTGAGTCGGTCACCAGGCGCTGGGGGATGTTGTGGATGAGGCACCACAGCTTGCCGGCACCAATGACGAAGGCTGCCAGGAACCCGATGAAGAAGACGATGGTGCCAAGGAAGCCGAAGACGTGCATCGGCTTCTTGCCGAAGGTGGAGAGGAACCAGAGCGTCAGCAGGTCGAGATAGCCGTTGACGAAGCGGTTCAAGCCCATGAACTTCGACTGGCCGTACTTGCGGGCCTGATGCTGGACGACCTTCTCGCCTATCTTGTCGAAGCCTGCCTGCTTGGCCAGATAGGGTATGTAGCGGTGCATCTCGCCGTAGACCTCGATGTTCTTCACCACAGCCTTGCGGTAGGCCTTCAGGCCGCAGTTGAAGTCGTGCAGGTTCTTGATGCCGCTAATCTTGCGGGCCGTAGCGTTGAAGAGCTTGGTGGGCAGCGTCTTCGACAGCGGGTCGTAGCGCTTCTGCTTATAGCCCGAGACGAGGTCGTAGCCTTCTTCCTTGATCATGCGGTAGAGTTCGGGTATCTCGTCGGGCGAGTCCTGCAGGTCGGCATCCATCGTGATGACCACGTCGCCCTGAGTCTTGGCAAAGCCGCAGTAGAGGGCAGGCGACTTGCCGTAGTTACGGCGGAACTTGATGCCCTTGACCACGTCGGGCTGCTGCTGGTGTAACTCGGTGATGATGTCCCACGAACGGTCGGTGGAGCCGTCGTTGATGAAAATGACCTCGTAGGTGAAGCCGTTGGCCTTCATCACCCGCTCTATCCAAGCGAAAAGCTCGGGAATCGACTCGTCCTCATTATAAAGAGGTATTACTACTGATATATCCACGATATTATTTACGATTTACTATTTACTATTTTCTATTTACGATTATCGAATTACGATTTGGCCTTACTGCGCTGCATAACGGCTGCGATGGGGAGACCAAGGACTATGCCCATCATGATGTTGGCCATCAGCACATTGACGGCATAGTCGATGGGACGCATCTGCCCCATCAGGGTCAGGTTCTCTGACATCGACTGCTGCAGGCCGTACTGCTCTAAAGCCTGTTTGGCCTCGGGCGTCGACACGAGGTCGGTGAGCGACTGAAGCAGGTAGCCGCGATCCATGTAGGCGAAGTAGAAATACTGCGCCAGAGCCAGCAAGATGGCTGCATAGAAGAACACGTAAGCAGCGTAGGCCCACCCGCGCTTCAGCGAGATGACGCCGTTGCGCCCCTCGTCGCGGAACTTACCAAGCCGTCGACACACGAAGAACGGAGTGGCTACCATCAGCACTACTGCCAGAATGCCGTAGACAGGATTGGCAACACCCACTACATAACAGGCAAAACTGGCTATCCACAGCACCGCAAGCAGGGCACCGTCTATGCGCGCAAAAGCTTTCAACTGTATATATTCTGCTGGTGTCAAGACGATATTTGATTAACTAATTACGATTTTCGATTTAACTATTCACTATTTACGGGTGCAAAATTACGCAATTTCCTGCACATAACGAGCCGATTCAGACAAAAAATAGTTAAAAAGCGAAAACTTTTCACTTTTTTATTGTACCTTTGCACCCGCTTTTC
>JAFPVW010000125.1 GCA_017395215.1 Prevotella sp.
CTCTGGGCTGGCTGCGCAATGAGCAGCGACAGCGCATTCTCGCACTCCCGAATCTGACGAAGCATGTCCACTCTCTGTGCCTGCACCGAGTAGTGGGCAGCCTCCGCACTCTGCACGGCGGTAGAGCGGTAGCCGATACGGTTCTCGTGCATGAACTTCATCTTGTCCCAAGTGTCCTTAGTCAGCTGCTCCATGTCGGTGATAATCTCTAACTGACGGTCGAGCATCAACAGCGTATAATAAAGGTTCGCGATGCCCGACACGATGTTGCACTTCACCACCGTCTGGTAATCCTGGGTGGCGATGAGCTGCATCTGTGCCGACCGCTTGGCGTTCAACAGATTGCCGAACAGGTCGACGTTCCACGAGGCACTAAGGGGCACCTGGTAGGACTTGGTGGTCACCGAGGGGTCGGTCTTCAGCGTGGCGATGGTACCCTGCGCACTCAGCGAGACGGAGGGCAGGAAGGCCAGACGGGCACACTGCAAGGCCTCGTTCACTATCTGGACGTTCAGGGCGGCGTTCAGCAGGTCGGGATTCTTCTCCAGTCCCTGCTCAATGAGCAGCTGCAGCTGCGGGTCGGTGAACAGCTGGCGCCAGGGCAGGTTGCCGAACGACGTCGTATCGGCCGACTGCAGCGTACCGTTCTGGGCCACGGGGTCGCGGACGATGCCGTCGGCGACGACCTCCGGCCGCTCGTATTTGTTGTAAAGGCCGCAGCTGGCGAACAATAAACACGACAGCAAGAGACCCACCCCCAGGCCCCTCCCTGTATGGAGGGGAGTAGATACAATGTTTCTTAATATCCTATTCTTCATTTTTTCTTTCTTTTTATTGTACATATTATTCCCCTCCCTCACAGGGAGGGGTTAGGGGTGAGTCCTACTTCTCTAATTCATAATCAACAGGACGATGCGCATACTGGGCAATCTCGGTAGCCACTTCCTCGTTCTCCTCCTCGTTCTCGAACTTCATCGGGCTGAACTTCTCCTGGAGGCTCTGGAAGAGGGTGAACAGCGTCGGGACGACGAAAATCTGGCAGAGCGTACCGATGAGCATACCGCCGACGGCGGCAGCACCGAGCGTCTGGTTACCGTTCTTGCCTACGCCCGATGCGAACATCAGCGGCAGCAGACCGACAACCATAGCCAGCGACGTCATCAGGATAGGACGCAGACGGGCGGCAGCACCCAGCACAGCCGACCACGAGACGGCCATACCCAGACGGCGGCGCTCAAGGGCGAACTGCACAATCAGGATGGCGTTCTTAGCCAGCAGACCGATCAGCATGATGAGCGAAATCTGCATGTAGATGTCGTTGGCGTGGCCGAAGAGCATCGTGAACAGGAAGCAGCCTGCCAGTCCGAACGGCACGGAGAGCACCACAGCCAGCGGCAGGATGTACGACTCGTACTGTGCCGACAGGATGAGGTAGATGAAGATGAAGCAGAGTACGAAGATCAGTGCCGTCGAGTTCGAGGCCTTGGCCTCCTCACGCGTCAGGCCCTGATAGTCGTAGCTGTAGCCCACGGGCAGCACCTCGTCGGCCACCTCCTGGGCGGCCTTGATGGCCTCACCGGTAGAGTAGCCGTCGGCGACGGTTCCCGTCACGTTGATACTGGTGAACAGGTTGAAGCGGGTGATGTTCGTCGGACCGTAGACGCGCTCAAGGTTACAGAACTCCTGGACGGGCGACATGCCCTTCGGCGTGCGCACATAGACGCTGTTCAGCGACTCGGGCGTCATACGCGTCTCGGGCGAGCCCTGCACCATCACGCGGTAGAGCTTACCGTAGGCGTTGAAGTTCGAGGCGTAGAGTCCGCCGTAGTAGCCCTGCAGCGTCGAGAGCACCGTCTGCGGCGATATGCCCGCCTGCTTACACTTGGCCACGTCGACGTGGATCATGTACTGCGGATAGTTCGGGTTGTACG
Source organism: Prevotella sp. (assembly GCA_017395215.1). Taxonomy (GTDB): domain Bacteria; phylum Bacteroidota; class Bacteroidia; order Bacteroidales; family Bacteroidaceae; genus Prevotella. The sequence continues at coordinate 1,932 of JAFPVW010000125.1, forward strand.
CCGTCTGGGCCATCTGGAACTCCGGCCGCTTGTTCAGTCCGGCGATGAACTCCTTGGTGACGTCGAAGAATTTGTTCAGCGAGCCGCCCGTGCGGTCCTGCATGACGATGGACACACCCGAGTTGGCCGAGAAGCCGGGAATCATGGGCGGCGAGAAGGCCAGGATGGAGGCATCCTTGATGTGTGCTGTCTTGATGAATATCTGTGCCTGCACCCCCGTCGCATCCATCGGGTTGAGGAAGAAGCGGTAGATGCCGTCGCCCTGCCACAGTCCCGAGAGTTTCCACCAGAATCCCTTCTGGCGCTCCTTGAACGGCTTCAGCTTCAGAATGAACGTTGCCTGGTCGGAACCAGCACCGGCTATGAAGTTGTAGCCCTGAATCTGCTCACGGCTCTGGATAGCGGGGTCAGCAGCCAGTATCGAGTCCACTTCATTTATAATCTGACGCGTGCGCGCAACTGAAGTTGCCGGCGGCATGCTGATGGTACAGAACATCGTGCCGGTGTCCTCGTCGGGCACCAGGCCGGTCTTCGTGGTCAGCATGGTTCCTACAAGCACCGCAATACCGACGACGACGGCAATACCGATGGCTATCGGCTTGCGCACCAGCTTCTCGACCGACCGCTTATACTTGCCCAGCACCGACTCGTAGGCCGTGTTGAACGAGGCGTGGAATCGGTCGATGCGCGACATCTTACGCTCGTGGCCCTCCTTGTCGTGCGGCTTCAGGAAGATGGCACACAGGGCCGGCGACAGCGTCAGGGCGTTCAGGGCCGAGATGAAGATGGAGACAGCCATCGTCACGCCGAACTCACGGTAGAACGTACCCGTCGTGCCGCCGATGAACGACACGGGGATGAACACCGAGGCCATGACCAGCGTGATGGAGATGATGGCACCCGAGATTTCGTTCATGGCGTCGATACTTGCCGTCAGCGTCGACTTGTAGCCCTGGTCGAGCTTGGCGTGTACGGCCTCGACCACCACGATGGCATCGTCGACCACGATGGCAATAGCCAGCAGCAGGGCCGACAGCGTCAGCAGGTTGATGGAGAAGCCGAAGACGTTCAGGAAGAAGAACGTACCAATCAGCGACACCGGCA
>JAFPVW010000126.1 GCA_017395215.1 Prevotella sp.
CATAAAGGGACAATAGTCCCGCCTCCGGACCGTAGGGGCAGACCCCCGTGTCTGCCCGAACAGCAGCGAACAGCCCGCACGTCCATATACCCCGAATTAGCGGTCAGACACGGGGGTCTGCCCCTACCGTTGACTGCAAAGCATTCGTCCCTTTCACTCCCCTTTTCTCCCCTTTAAGCCCTTTAAACCCTCAAAAAATATGAAAACAAAAATATTCCTACTTGCATGGATGTTGCTGGGTTGCCTGACGCTCCCGGCACAAGAATACAAAGAGTTGTGGCTCGTGGGCACGGCCGTCCCCGGTGGTGCACAGCGGCTGCAGAAAGTGAGCGACGGCGACTATAAGTATGCCGGCTCGCTCCAGGTTGGCGAACTGCGCGTGGCGACCACCCGCAAGGCTGGCAAGCAGTCGCAGTATCTCACGCCCGTGCTGCCTGATGCCAACGTCGTAAATCACGGCTTGGCTTGGCAGCTCACCACCGATGCTGCAAGTCCTGCCTGGCAGGTGGTCGTCGCCGATGATCACTATCGGCTGCATGTCTACACCTCTCAGCAGAAGCTGCGCGGCGAGATTGTGCAGCCTTGGGGCGAGCTGTTCGTGGGTGGCGGTGCTACGGCCTCGGGCTGGAAAGAAGGCAAGATGCAGCTCATGAAGCGCGACCTTCAGAACCCCTACCTATGGACATGGGAGGGTGAGCTGAAGCGCCACGAAGGCATTGAGGAGCCTGCCAGCTTTAAGTTCCAAGGTCAGGATCGCTGGTATCCGAAAGCCTTGCACCCCTACGCACAGGACACCGACATCCTGAAGGACACGCGTCTGCGCACCGGTGGTCCCGACACGAAGTGGACGCTGAGCGCCGATGGCATCTATCGCATCACCATCGACCTGTTCAACGAAACGGTGAAGGCCGAGCTGGTGAAATAGCAGAAACTAGAATCTAGAAACTTGAATCTAGAAACTCGATGCTCGACCCGCAGGGGCGCTTTCGTAGCGCAGCGGAGAAAGAACTAGAAACTAGAATCTCGAAACTCGAAACTTATAACCCAATAACATCAAACCATTATGAAGAAAAGTTTACTTATCGCGCTCCTGGCTGTCCTCTGTGGATGGCTGAGCGTCTCTGAGGCTTTCGCCTTGGATCAAAAAGACGGCGTCTACCAGATTGGCAATGCCCAAGACCTGGAAGACTTCTCAAACATTGTGGCCAGTGGCAATGGTGCCGTTAGCGCCGTGCTCACCCAAGACATCGATATGTCGGGTGTGAACCACCAGCCAATCGGAACAACGGGCAGTGCCTTCCGTGGATCCTTCGACGGACAGCAGCACTTCATCCGTAACATGATTATCGACCTGCCTGAGCAGGAGTATGTAGGCCTCTTCGGTGTCCTGAGCGATGGCGCTACGATTAAGAACGTGATCGTCGACAACAGCTGCTCGGTATCGGGTAAGTGCTTCGTCGCTGCCATCGCCGGTGGTACCAACGGAGGCGGCTCGGTGACCTTCGAGAACTGTGGTAACGAAGGTAGCGTGGGTGCACAGGAACAGAATGCAGCCGGTATCTGTGGCGTGAGCATGAACAGTGCTTGCGGCATCCGTCTGCTGAACTGCTTCAATGCTGGTGGCATCACCGGTGGTCGTGAGGCTGCAGCCCTTTGCGGCTGGGTGGGCGACAACGGTAGTGTGATCACCAACTGCTACAACGCCGGCTACGTCATCGGCATGGATGGTAGCAACTCCATGTGGCGTAATGGCAACGGCAAGGGCACGAACAACTTCGACACCTATGGCTATCAGGGTACTTACATCAGCGAGGACGAATATGACCTGTCGATGGGTAGCGTGGCTTATCAGCTGAATGGCCGCCAGAGCGAAAACGTCGTGTGGTTCCAGACCCTCGGCGTAGATGCCTTCCCCGTTCCGTTCTCTTCGCACGGCATCGTCTATGCTGTGGGCGACCTGAATTGCGACGGCACCCCGAAGGGTGGCGACGAGGTGTATTCCAACAAGAACGAGTCGAACCGCGACCCACACACCTTTGTTGATGGCATCTGCTCGCGCTGCGGTGATGTCGATTTGAACCACCTGCCTCTTACCGATGGCTTCTACACCCTCTCCACAGCTGCCGACCTGAACTGGTTTGCCGCTCTGGTGAACAAGGGACATAAGAAGGTGAACGCTCGCCTGGGCGCCGACATCGACTTCAGCGAGTTCACCAAGAAGGACGTGATGATCGGTGGCGATGCTTTCTCGGCCAACGAAGGCGACGAGAGCCGTTCGTTTGAGGGCATCTTCGACGGTCAGGGTCATAAGATCACCGTCAACTACAACGTCAGTTACGACGGTGTGGCACTCTTCAAGGTGGTTAGCAACTCCACCATTCGCAACCTCGTCATCGATGGCGCTATTGAGAGCACACAGCGCTTCATCGGCGGTCTGGGCTTCGTCAGCCGCGGCACATGTACTTATGAAAACATCATCGTGGCTGTGAACATCACGGGTTCGTATCCCGGCGATGCTACCGACGGCGGCTTCTTCGCTGTTTGCCACGAGAGCCCGACCTTCACCAACTGTGCCTTCGTGGGCACCATGAATGCTCCCGACAGCGAGGGTAGTGCCGCCATCATCGGCTATGCTCACGGCCGCGTGGAGACCCTCATCCAGAACTGCTATGTGTCGGCATCGCTGCTGAGTCTGCGTGGCAACTCCACCGTGTTTGCCCGCAACGTCGCCAGCATGGTGAACTGCTTCTATACCGATAACATCACCGACCTCTCGGAGAGTGCTGCCGAGGTTGTCAGCGTAGACGCTGTGAAGTCAGGCGAGCTCTGCTACCGCCTCGACCAGGGTGGTGCCGGCGATGCTTGGCGTCAGACACTGGGTAGCGACAACTATCCCGTACCGTTTGCCGATCACCTGATGGTCTATGCCGTTGGTTCGATGAACTGTGACGGCTCGGCTGGTAGCGACATCAGCTACTCCAACACCGAAGGCGAGCCCCAGCGTGCCGATCACCAGTATCAGGACGACATCTGCCAGGTGTGCGGTGCACGCCTCATCCGCAATGGCGAACAGCTGAAGGCTCTCGCCGATGCTGTGAACAATGGTGAAGTGGCAGGCGACGTAATCGTCGACCTGGCTGCCGATATCGACATGAAGGGCATTAGTTTCGAGGGTATTGGTACTCGTTTCAGCCAGGAGGATGGCGAGGGCAACTGGCAGGACGTGAAGCGTCCTTACATGGGCGTCTTCGATGGTCACGGCCATCGTATCTTGAACATGGTCATCGAGTCGGAAGGTGGCAACAAGGGTCTCTTCGGTGTTGTCAGCGGTGCAACGATTAAAAATGTCGTTGTCGACAAGTCGTGCGAGATCTACTCCACCGGCTACTCGGCAGGTATCGCTGGTACAGCAGTCGGCAAGGCCGTGCTCACCATTGAGAACTGCGGCAACGAGGCTACGGTGAACGTCGGTGCCTCTGGCGCTAACGGTGCTGGTATCCTCGGTGTGAACGACCTCAGCGAGGCTTATGTGCGCATCATCAACTGCTACAACGCCGGCGACATCGTGGGCCAGCGTGAGTGTGGCGCCATCAGCGGCTGGCTGGGAGACCGTGCAGAGGTGGTGAACACCTTCAACTGTGGTGTGGTGGCTCCTGAGTCTGTCGACGGTACTCGCACCTTCGCACGCTACAACGGCTCGCAGGTAAGCTTCACCAACTGCTATGAGCTCGACGGCAACCAGGTGACAACAGTAAGCGCCGACGATGTGGTAAGTGGTAAGCTCTGCTACGACCTGAACGAGGGTGCCGGCACAACGGTATTCTATCAGACGCTGGGCAGCGACGAACATCCCGTCTTCGATCCTTCGCACGGTGTTGTGAAGAAGGATGGCGACACCTACGTAAACGAGGACGCTACCGCTATCGAAACCATCGCCGAGCCCACAACTGTCGAGCCCGCAGCCGTCTACTCTGTGAGCGGTGTGCGCCAGCAGCAGCTCAGCCGCGGCATTAACATCGTTCGCCAGGCTGAAGGCAAGGTCGTAAAAGTCTTGGTACGATAAACCGAAGTATGTAGGGACGCGGCGGGCCGCGGTATGTGGTCAGCGATTCTTTCTCCAGCTACGCGGCACGCCGCGTCCCTACACTAAATGCTTTTGAACCATTTGAACGTCGCATAGCGACATTTGAACTATGAACAATCGTTTCATTATAACCCTCTGCAGTCTGTGCCTCGCCTTCATGGCGAAGGCACAGACCGCTTTTATCTCTGCCGACAGCGTCGCCGTGTTCTATCCCGCTGGCTACGATGCAGCCAATCATGAGCCGTCGCCCATCTTCGTGCAGCAGCCTGCCCCTGCCGGACAACTGCCCGACAATTGGCGAGTGCGCCCGCAGTTCACTTCTGATGGCAGTCATAGCGTAGCAACTATTAACATTCCCGACGATGCCGACTTCTATGGCACAGGCGAGGTGACAGGTCCGCTGCGTCGCAACGGGCGCACCATTAGCCTCTGGAACATCGACACGCCTGCCTATGGCGTCGACGGCGGTACACATCTCTATCAGAGCCATCCGTGGGTGATGGGTCTGCGTCAAGATGGCAGCGCCTTCGGCATCATTGCCGACAACACATGGCGGCAGAGCATTTCGATAGAAGACCATCAGGTGACCTTCAACAGCGACGGTCCTGCCTTCCGTGTGGTTGTCATCGAACGAGAGAGTCCGCAGACGCTCATGCAGGCACTGGCCGACTACACTGGCCACATGTCGCTGCCGCCACTGTGGTCGCTCGGCTATCAGCAGTGTCGCTTCAGCTATCAGCCCGACACACGGGTTATGGAGGTTGCCGACCTGCTGCGACAGCATCAGATTCCTTCCGACGTCATCTGGATGGACATCGACTACATGGACGGCTATCGCATTTTCACTTTTAATCCGAAGGAGTTCCCTAATCCGAAGCGACTCAACGACTACCTGCACAGCCGCGACTTCAAAGCGGTCTACATGATCGACCCGGGAGTGAAGGCAGAGCCAGGCTATTTCGTCGACGACCAGGGAACAGCCGGCGACTACTGGGTGAAGACCGCCGATGGCAAGCCTTTTGTGGGAGATGTGTGGCCGGGTGCTTGTCACTTCCCCGATTTCACTCGCTCTGAGGTGCGCCACTGGTGGGGCACACTCTACAAAGACTTCATGGCAACAGGCATCGACGGTGTGTGGAACGACATGAACGAGCCTTCCGTCTTCAGCGGCCCTGGTGGCACCATGCCCATCTACAACAAGCATGGAGCCCAGAATCAGGCGTCCCATCTCCGCTTCCACAACATCTATGGCATGCAGATGGTACGTGCCAGCCGCGACGGCCTCTTGCTCGCACAGCCGCAGAAGCGCCCGTTCATCCTCTCACGGTCAAACTTCCTCGGCGGTCAGCGCTATGCAGCCACGTGGACGGGCGACAACCTCTCGTCGCCCGAGCAGATGAAGCTGAGCATTCCTATGAGCCTAACGCTTGGACTTACCGGTCAGCCTTTCAGCGGTCCCGACATCGGTGGCTTCTGCGAAAATGCCACAGGCGAACTGGTGGCACAATGGACCGCCATGGGCGTGTTCTTCCCGTTCGTGCGCAATCATAACATTAAAGGCACCGTCGACCAGGAGCCTTGGGCGTTCACACCTGAGGTGCTCGATGCCTGCCGCACGGCTATCAACCGCCGCTATCGCCTCATGCCATACGTCTACACCGCTTTCCGCGAAGCCAGCCAGACGGGCATGCCCGTCATGCGTCCGCTCTTCATGGCTGATGCCCGCGACCTATCTTTGCGCAGTGAGGACAAGGCATTCCTCTTGGGTGGCGACCTGATGATTACGCCTACATGGGCTTCCGACGTGGCATCGCCGCAGGGCGACTCGTGGCAGCCGTTCACCCTTGAACAGCATCCCGACAGCTATCAGGCTACGATGCGCCAGCGCCCAGGTTCCGTCATTCCCGTGGCGAATCTCGCACAGAGCACCACCGCCCTCCGCACCGACTCGCTCACATTACTGGTTTGCACCGATGAGCAGGGACAGGCATCGGGCGTGCTCTATGAAGACGATGGCGACGGCTTCAGCTACCGCAGTGGCAACTACCGTGTGCTTTCGCTCACGGCAACGCTGCAGAAGCGTCAGCTCACTGTCGCCGTTCGCCAAACGGAAGGCAACATGGCTCCACTGCCCCGTACCCTTCGCGTTGGCTTTGTCAAAAACGGCCGTGTGCAGTATTCTGCATGGCAACAAGGGGCAGAAGTCCACATGAAAGTGAAATAACCTTTGAACGTGCGCAGCGCCTTTGAACTTTGAACCTTGAACGCGCGAAGCGCATTTGAACCACGCCTTTGGCGCATTACAGTATGAAGAAACTTTTTCTTATCATCATCCTGTTGGCGACCACCGCTACTCAGAGCCTGTTCGCCGCTGACGACCCAGTGGCCGATCCCGCAGCGGTCGTCACCTCGGGGCGCGCCCGCTTCACGGTGCTCACCAACAGGATGATTCGTATTCAATACAGCGCCACGAGCCGCTTTGAGGACCGCGCCACGTTTGCCGTCGTCAATCGCAGGTTGCCCGTGCCGCAGTTCACCACCCGCGAGGTCGATGGCTATCTCTACATCGAGACCGATGCGCTTACCCTACGCTATAAAATCGGAAGCACCATCTCTGCCAGTCTGAAGTCGCCGAACAATCTCTGCATCACGATGCCGCTGAATGGTCGTATCGTGACGTGGTATCCCGGAAAGGAAGATGCGCTCAACCTGAAAGGCACGAAGCGCACCCTCGACACGGCCAGCGGCGACAATCAGCGACCGGACCTTGAGGATGGCATCCTCTCGCGTGCCGGCTGGGCACTCCTCGACGAATCGCCGAAGGCGAAGCGCGGCGACGGCTCGCGCTCGTTTGCCTTCGATCGTTCTGTCGATGGCATCCCTTGGGTGGCACAGCCCGTCGACGCCAATGCCCTTGACTACTACTTCCTCGGCTATGGCCACGACTACAAAGGTGCCCTTGCCGACTACGTCAAGGTTGCTGGCCGCCAGCCTATGCCGCCCCTTTATGCCTTGGGCTACTGGTATAGCAAATACCAGCGCTACTCGCAACAGGACTTCGTCAACCTCGTCACCGAAATCCATCAGAACGACATCCCACTCGACGTGATGATTTTCGATATGGACTGGCACCTCGACGGCTGGACGGGTTGGACGTGGAACCGGCAGCTCATCCCCAACCCCGAGGGACTCATCCGCTGGATGCATCAGCAACAACTGAAGGTTGCACTCAACTTGCATCCCGCCGATGGCGTGGCAAGCCATGAGGACCACTTCCAGGAGATTCGTTCCGACATGGGCCTCACCACCGACCGTGTGCCTTGGATGCTCGAAGACTCCACGTTCTATCGCTCACTCTTCCAGCACATCATTCGTGAACGTGAGGAGCAGGGCGTCGACTTCTGGTGGCTCGACTGGCAGCAGAACCTTACGAGCAACTATATCGATGGACTCGGTGAGACCTTCTGGTGCAACCACGTGTTCTATAACGACATGCGGCTGAACCGCCCCGACCGTCGGCCGCTCATCTTCCACCGCTGGGGTGGAATGGGCAGCCATCGCTATCCCATCGGCTTCTCTGGCGACACCTATTCCACATTCGGCTCGCTCGCCTTCCAACCCTATTTCACCGCGACGGCGTCTAACGTTTGCTTCGGCTATTGGGGACACGACCTCGGCGGTCACATGCAGATAGCCCCCACCAACGAGGAGCTCATGCTCCGCTGGCTGCAGTTCGGTGTGTTCTCACCCATCTTCCGCACCCATGGTGCCAGTCAGGAAGGCAACGAACGTCGCATCTGGAAATACGATAACTTCCAGGCGTTGCTCGACTGCGTACGCCTGCGCTATGAGCTCATGCCCTACATCTACACTGCCTGTCGTCAGGCTTACGATACCGGTGTGAGCCTCTGCCGCCCGCTCTACTACGACTGGCCCGAAGAGAACGAGGCCTATCGTCAGGAAGGGGAGTATATGTTTGGCGACGACATCCTTGTCTCGCCCGTCGTCACGGCGGCCAACGGCGAGCATGGCACCTTCCACAAGACGTGGCTGCCCGAAGGCCAGTGGTACGACGTGTGCCGAAGCCGTCTGCTCAGTGGTGGTCAGACCATCAGCGACAACTATGCTGCCGAAGAGATTCCCTATTTCATCAAGGCTGGAACCATTGTTGTGTGCAATCCGCCCATGCAGCATCTGAAGTCGGCTGCCGACCGCTTGTTGCTGAAGGTGGTGCCAGGTGCCGATGGCAGCACGACGCTCTATGAGGACGAGGGCGACACGCAGAACTACGAGCAGGACGGCTATGCCACAACGCTCATCACGCAACAGCGAGAGCCGTCGTCGCTGACCGTTACCATCGGTGCACGCGAAGGCGCTTATGAAGGCATGCCCGCCCAGCGCGGCTATGAGTTGCAGCTGCTGCTCGAGGAACGGCCGGAGCAGGTGAGCATCAGCGGTGCAGAGCTCACCGACTGGAGCTACGATGCCGATCGCCACATGGTGATCATCAACGTTGCCCCGACCTCCTGCGACCACGAAATATTGGTGCAGGTAGACCGCAACGCGTCGGGCATTGCCCATGTGGGTACACCCGAGGTAGTGGCAGAGCGCTATTACGACCTGAGCGGTCGCCGTTGTGATGTGAAACCACGCGGCCCACATATCATTAAGCGCACATGGAACGATGGAACCGTAACAACCGAAAAACGACTAAGATATGAAGAATAATAACCTTTCCCTCATCTTGCTCATCGCCCTTGTGTGGTTTTCTACCGATGCCCAGGCTCAGAGCTTCGAGCGCCTGTGGGCAACGGGCACTGCCGTGGAGGAGGGTAGTGTGGAACTCACCAGCCGCCCCGACGGACTCTTCCGCTTTGCCGGGGCACTGAAGGATGGCGAACTGAAAATACAAACTACGGAGACGTTCCAGAAGGGCGTCACGCAGTTTCTGAAGCCGCAGCTTGTAGACTCCTATCTCATCAATAACGGCTTGCGCTATACCGTCACCTCCGATGAGAGCCAGCCCGGCTGGGTGGTGTCGTTCAGCGAGGAAACCTATCGCTTCCTCGTCGACCCAGCAGCACATACCGTCAGGGGCGAGCTTTGTCTGCCATGGAACGAAGTGCTCATCGCAGGCAGTGCCTTTGCCGGTGGTTCGAACAACGTGGAGTGGAATCGTAATGCCATGCTGCCTTTCGAGCGGGACCATGAAGACCCGTATGTGTTCACATGGACTGGCGAGCTCGGCATCTTCAGTGGCGTGGTGGAGCCTGGTCGCTTCAAGTTGGAGGGTCAGATGACGTGGGGCCCGCGCGAGTTGCATCCGTTCACGCAGGACGAGGATATCCTCGGTGCCCGTCAGATGCGGCAGGGCGGCGACGACACGAAGTGGCGCGTCAGTAAGGCCGGCACCTATCGCATCACGGTAAACCTGTTCCACGAGACCATCGAGGCCGAATTGCTCACCGATGCCCAGCAGTCGGAAACCGATGGCATCCACTTCCCGGAAGCACAGCCTTCGCTCTGCGAACGAGCCCTCTCGCCCGTCTATTACGATGCCAATGGCATGCGCCTGCAGCATCCGCGCCGCGGATTGAACCTCGTGCGGATGGACGATGGCACCGTCAGAAAGGTGATGGTGAGATAGTGGGGATAGCCCGTTCTACTTAATTCTATTCGATACTATTCAATACTGAGGACGTCGACGCCTTGCAGCTGCTCGATGAAGTCGAGGATGCGATTGCGGTACTTCCTCCGCTCGAGTAGTAACTGCATGGAAACGGTGTATAGCGTCTGTGGCTTGGTAGTCGTTTCCATTTTGTAACTGTCGACAACGATTCCTTCAAGACTTTGCAGGTGTTTCAGCACGCGGTGAATGTCGTCTTGATTGGTGGCGGCAAACGTCACGTCGAGGTGGCGATGACCAAGCCGGCGCAGTAGCAGGTTTTGTGCCTCGAGGCAGAGCAAGACGAGGAGCGTGGTAGCGGTGGCGAGCAGATACATGCCGGCTCCGGCAGCCATGCCGATGGCGGCGGTGACCCAGAGACCTGCTGCGGTGGTGAGTCCACGTACGGCATGCTTCTGGAAGATGATGGTACCGGCACCGATGAAACCGATACCCGATACCACTTGTGCGGCGATGCGCGACACGTCGAGGCGGTGGTTCTCGGTGGTGAACACGCCCTCGAAGCCATGAGCCGAGAGTATCATGAATAG
>JAFPVW010000127.1 GCA_017395215.1 Prevotella sp.
GACCTGAACTCTGAGACCTTCCGCCGCTATTTAGAGGCACATCCCTTCGACCGTCTGAACCAGCGCATAGCTGCCATCAACCAGGCCGAGTTGTATCCTGTGCCGATAATGCCTTACCTGCGGGTGCTTCAGGACTTGGGCATAGAAACACTCGGCGAAGTAAACCGTCTTGTCGAGGAGTACAGCGACGATGCCTACCGTCTGGCAGTTTCACAGCTTGGAGCCACCGACCTCGACATCCTCTCTGAGAACATCGGCATCCAGAACCTCTGCTATGTCTATGTGGTGAAGCAGGGTGGTGGTCCGGCAGGACTCTGTCGGATACTCGACGTGCTGAACGGTTACCAGCCTGGCAACATGACAATCGCAAAGAAACTGTTTGAACAGGCACAGAAACTATCATTTGAACAAAGTAATAACTGATATGAACAAGAACGAGCAATTTGTAATCACGATTAACCGTGAGTTAGGAAGCGGCGGACGTACCGTTGGCCGCCTGTTGGCAGAGAAGTTAGGCGTGCCTTTCTACGACAAGGCCGTCATCAAGGCACTGCAGGAGAAGTATAACCTCACCACTGCAGAGATTGAGCGGCTGAAGGGCCGCAAGCACAGTTGGTGGGCCGACGTGGAGCGCATCCTGAAGATTGACGGAGGCATGAGCATGGACTACTACCTGCCTAAGAAGACCGATGCCCCCGACTTGTTGACCACTGACGAGATGTTTAAGACCGAGACGCTGATACTGCAGGACCTCGCCGCTGAGAAGTCGTGCGTAGTAGCTGGTCGCAGCGGCTTCCACGTTTTCCGCGACCATCCCAACCACCTGAGCATCCTCATTCAGGCTTCGATGGACTACCGCGTGGAGCGTGTGGCCCGCAAGCAGAACATGACCGCCGACGAGGCTCGCAAGACCATCGAGCGCGTGGACAAGATGCGCGAGAACTATGTGAAGAAGTACACCGGCACCTCGCGCTACGACACACGTAACTACCAGCTCGTCATCGCCGCCGACGGCAAGACAGAGGAGGAAATGGCTGATATGATAATGCTGTATATTGGATAAAAATATGGAGGGAATAATGAGAAAGATTTTCAATTGGATGCTTGCCGCTACCTTAGTTTGCGGCGCAAGTGTAATGACATCGTGTACAAGCGACACAAGTGATAACCCCGCCCAGGATCAGGCCAAGAAGAACCGCAAGGAGTTCGTGGAGCACACCCGCGCCACGATGAAGGACCTGGCCGAGAACCTGAACTTCGGGTCGTGGACAGCGGCCAATACCCTGAACCTGTATTTTAACCAGTACGTGCTCAACAACCACGAGTTCAACAAGACCGTGCTCAAAGCCTTCATGCAGAAGATGCAGCAGAGTGTGAAGGCTGTGGATGAGGGCAGTGAACTGGCAGAGATGGGCTACCAGAAGTACGGCACCGTTGACTTCACCGAGTTCAACTACCGCTTCACTGAGAATGCCGACAACACGGGCTTCGACGTAGAGGAAGCAGAAGACTTCGAGGTCATCCTCAATGGCTGGAATACACTGACGCAGCAGGTGGAGAACGGCATCTATAAGTTGACGCTCAAGGCCGGTGGCAACCAGCGTTTCAAGTTTGTACGTGCTTCAAGCCAGCAGGAGGGGCTCGCCATCGTCTTCATCATGCCCTCCGAGTTCAAGTTCGCCATCTCCGACAAGCAAACCGGCACGTGGATGGACGGTTTTTCTGGCACATTCCAGAATCAGGTCAACGTTGCGGCTGGACATGAGTACGCCCAGTTGGCCCGCGATACCTGGGGCGTCAGCGGCTCTGTCAGTTCCAATTTCCCGGATGCACCAAACTTGAACGAAAAAGCTGACCAGACAACCGTCAACTTCTCCATCGTCAACAAGAGGGAGGACTACACGGGCGAGTATGCTTTCAGCTGGGAGCAGAACGGACGGAAGATGATTGACCTGACCATGAAGCAGAGCAGGGATGCTGAGGGCGGCATCGCCAACATCGACCTGTCGCAGTTCACGTCGGCAGCCTCTATCATCGACTTCCTGGCAGCTTGGATGACCACCCGTAACCTAGACGAGGCCAAGCTCACCCTGCTCGACGACCTGACCACTACCATCAGCATCAGCGACATGACGAAGGCGCTGGAACTGGCACGTGAGTCTGCCTCTGCCCGCCGCCGCTATGCCAACGAGGCAACCATCGACCAATATACGCAGCAGCTGAATGCACTCATCAAGGCCGAGATGACCTGCAAGGGCGTCAGCCAGACTATCCCCATGAAGCTCGTCACTACCAAGTTCGGCGTTGACTACTGGACGATGCCCGCCTTCAACTTTGCTGACGAGAACGGCTACGTATCGCTTGTAGACCTGCTCGACGCTCAGTCCGTGCAGTATGGTATCAATATCATCGACCATGCCGCAGAGCCGATGCAGCAGAGCATCATCGTAGTGCGCCAGTTGCTGCAATACGTGCAGGGTCTCGTCAACGGTTTCCAGCAGTCGCAAACTGCCGAATAGTCGATAGAAAAGAATAGATGATATTAAACCCAAACAAGACAATGAAAATTATGAACTGGGTGCTCGCCGCCACCATCGTCATTAGCGGCGCAAGTGTGATAACCTGTTGCAATAGCGACGAGGATAATCCTGTGGTCAGTCCTACTGATGACAGCAGCCAGTTTGTTACCCTCAGCGAGGCTGTGCCAGATGCTATCCTGGAGATTCGCTACTACGGCACGTACAATTTCGTGGGTGCCCGTATCGACGGCTATGAGGAGCCGACGGCTCTGCTGACGAAGCAGGCTGCAAGAGCATTGAAGGAAGTGAGCGACGACGTGATGTCGCAGGGCTATCGCCTGAAGATCTACGATGCCTACCGTCCGCAGAAGGGCGTGGATCATTTCGTGCGCTGGGCTGCAGACC
>JAFPVW010000128.1 GCA_017395215.1 Prevotella sp.
AGGAAACATCCTACACTCCCGACACTTCCTACACCGGTTGAACTTTCTTAGGTGTAGGAAGTGTCGGGAGTGTAGGATAAAAAGTGCGAATGACAACTATAATAGCAAAAAAGGGCGGATTCATCGGCAAAAACGCGCTCTCAGACAACCATCGGAGACAGGAACCGACACCTGAACCAACACCTACGGCAAAAGGCGGCGGGTTACGGACAAAAGGCGGCGGGTTACGGGCAAAAGGCGCCGGGTTTTGCCAAAAAGGCGGCGGGTTATGAATATTCCACGGCGCGGAACAAATGTTTCACGCCGTGGAACATCGTCAATAGAGCTTCTGCCCCCTGACGAGGAAGTATTCGTAATAGAAAGTATTGCCGAAACGGGGATAGAACACCTCGCGCATCTGCGCCTCGCTCATGCCCTGACACTGCTGGGCAAAGGCCATGAAGTCGTTGTACGACTGGACGATCTCCTTGTCGAACGGCATGTGGCTGATGTCCACCTGATGCTCCAGCTGGCCGTATAGGTAGGCGGCCTCCTGGAAGTGGGTGGGCATGCGCTCGCCGACGTGGCTCTGGGCGTACTGGAAGAATCGCGGCCAGAACATCTGGATGTCCTTCATCCACAGGGCTGCAATGAGGGCCTGCTCCTGGTAGAGCTTGTCGTCGCTGTTGGTATTGACAAACTGCGTCATAAGGAACTTCTCGACCAGGGTGTTGTCGCTGCCCAGCAAGTCGCCGCTCGTCATCAGGTGGAAAATCGGCTCAAACCGCTTGTCGGCGCGCAGCTTCTCGGGGTGGCCGAGGAACTGGCGGTAGCTGTCGGCCCACGCGCTGTGGTAGCGGGTGTGGCTGAGCAGGTCGAGATATTTGCTGGCCACGCGGTCCTCGCCGTTGAGGAGCGAACAGAGTGCCAGATACTTGAGGTACTCGGCGCGCCACCCCATCTCGACGCCGTCCTCCAGGCACCAGCGGTAGCAGTAGTTCAGCAGACCGTAGTGGTAGTAGATGGAGCGTCCCACGACCTGCGTCATGCTGACGTGGATGGGCGACGCCGAAGCCTTGGCACCAGTCTTGTAGTGATACATCTTGTCGCCCTGCTGACCTAAGCGGAAGAGGGCCAGGTTCTTCATCATGACGATGGCGCGCGTGGGCTCGTCTTCAACGTAGGCGGCCTCACTGAGAATGCCCTCCCAGTCGCTGTTCTCCATGCAGCGCACCATGCGCAGCTCCTTGTGGAAGTTGTAGTCGCGGTACCAGTAGCGGCTGACACCCCAGACCAGCACGCCAAGCAGCACCAGCTGGCAGGCGCCCCAGACCAGGGGACGGCGGACTGACGACTCGCGGTCGCGGCTGTAGAGGGCGGCCATGGCCACGAGCGATGCCGACAGTATATAATACGGTATATAGTAGGCGTGGTACTCCTGGTCGATGACGAAGAGGGGCAGCCCCGTCCACCAGATGTTCTGAATGCCCGTCTGGTAGAACACGAAGTTATAGTAGTACAGGGGCCAGAAGACGATGCAGAGCAGGCCGACGACCGTTGCCACCACACGGCCCGTCAGAGTCATGTCCTTCAGCCGCCACGACAGCACGGCCATGAGCAGCGTCGACAGCAGTCCGTAGAAGCCGATGAGCGAATAGAGCACGGCGGTGCTGAGCACCATGTAGAGCGGGCGCATGTAGAGCTTGGCGGGCAGCAGCCGGTAGAGCCACACGCTGGCCACGGCCACGGTGGTGCCGATGGTGGCGGCGAAGAAGTGGCCGCGCAGCTTCAGGTAGTAAATCCAGTAGCCCAGGTCGACGTCGGTAATCAGCAGGGCCGCCACGGGGATGAGCAGCACCAGGCCCCACTTCATCGGGATGCGGAACGTGCGCCAGAGGACGGCCATGAGCAGCGCCCACCACAGGCAGAGCAGCGTGACGCCTATCCACGGATGGTAGAAGAACTCGGTGAACCACGTGCCGAGCCACGTCAGCAGCCAGCCGGCGGTCACCATCTGCTGCCGCAGGAACAGCGGCGTGTCGAGAAACAGGTTCAGCTCCTGCACCTTCCAGAGATATTCATCCTCGAGCGTCAGCAGGAAATATGCGGTTGTCGCCAGTGCTGCCACGAGCACCACGGGGACCGCCAATCTCAGTTTATCCTTCATCACTTTTCACTCTTCACTTTTCACTTTTCACTTCTTACAGGGTGCAAATGTATATAAAAAAAATGAATTTGCTGCCAATCGAAGGAAAAAACTGCACGAAACGTTGTGCTATTCCAATTATTTTTCGTACTTTTGCAATCTCTTCAGACCAAAGTACATTTATTATACTGAAACAAACTATGGATTTATTAAGTCAAATCGTTGCGCGTGCCAAGTCAAACAAGCAGCGCATCGTGCTCCCCGAAGCTACGGAGGAGCGCACACTCCGTGCAGCCGACAAAGTGCTGGCTGACGGCGTCGCTAACATCATTCTCCTGGGCAACCCCGACGAGATTAACGGACTCGCCGCTGAGTGGGGCCTCGAGAACATCGGCAAGGCCACCATCATCGACCCGCTGACCAGCCCGAAGGCTGAGGAGTATGCCGAGAAGCTGGCCGAACTGCGCAAGTCGAAGGGCATGACCATCGAGCAGGCCCGCGAACTGGTGAAGAACCCGCTCTACTACGGCTGTATGATCATCAAGACCGAAGGGGCCGACGGACAGATCAGCGGTGCCCTCTCGACGACGGGCGACACCCTGCGCCCCGCCCTGCAGATCATCAAGTGCCAGCCCGGCATCACCTGCGTCAGCGGCGGACTGCTGCTCATCTCGAAGCAGAAGCAGTATGGCGAGGACGGCGTGCTCGTGGTGGCCGACGTGGCCGTGACGCCCATGCCCGATGCCAACCAGCTGGCTCAGATTGCCGTCTGCACAGCACAGATGGCCAAGGCCGTGGCCGGTTTCGAGGATCCCCGCGTGGCCATGCTGAGCTTCTCGACGAAGGGTTCGGCCAAGCATGAGGTCTGCGACAAGGTGATTGAGGCCACCCGTCTGGCCAAGGAGATGGCTCCCGACCTGAAGATCGACGGCGAGCTGCAGGCCGATGCCGCCCTCGTGCCCTCAGTGGGTGCGAAGAAGGCTCCCGGCAGCGACATCGCCGGCAAGGCCAACGTGCTGGTGTTCCCGAACCTCGAGGTCGGAAATATCGGCTATAAGATGGTGCAGCGCCTCGGCGACGCCATCGCCATCGGTCCCGTCCTGCAGGGTATCGCCCGCCCGGTCAACGACCTCTCGCGCGGCTGCTCTGTCGACGACATCTACTACATGGTCGCCATCACCGCCTGCCAGGCGATGGATGCGAAGAAGTAAATGGTATCATAGGAAACAAATTAGCACAAATTGAGATAAATATTCAGGGATGACGCGCCAGGAGTATATGGAAATGTATGACGCAGTAGGAGTAGCCTTGGAAGTGCATGGTACCTTGGGACGAGGTATGGCCGAACAGGTGTACCAGGAAGCATTCGCTATTGAGATGAAACTGCGTGACATGGAAGTTGAACGCGAGAAAGTTTTGCGTATGACTTATAAAGGCGTGCCGATGGAAAAGACATACGTTGCCGACTTCTATTACAAGGGGATTGTCATTGAGTTCAAGGCGGTTGATGAGATCACTTCCGACCACCGCGCCCAATTGCTGAATTATATGCGTATATGTCATCAAGACAGGGGCATCCTCTTCAACTATGGCGAAAAGAACCTGCACACAGAGCGTTATTTGTACTTACCTGCTGAAGACCGATTCGTCCTTTTGACACACGAGAACTATAAACTCTTTGTCACAGACTAAAAACATTTATCCCAATTAGTGCCAATTAGTTTCTTAATAAATAATTTGTTTGAGAAATGAAGATATTAGTTTTAAACTGCGGTTCGTCCTCTATCAAGTACGCACTGTACAACATGGACGACAAGAGTGTGATGACATCGGGCGGCGCCGAGCGCGTAGGCTTGGACGGCGCCTTTGTGAAGGTTAAGCTGGCCAACGGCGAGAAGAAGCAGATTATGCACGACATTCCCGAGCATACCGAGGGCGTGAAGTTCATCTTCTCACTGCTCACAGACCCTGAGATTGGGGTCATCAAGAGTCTCGACGAGATTGACGCCGTAGGCCACCGCATGGTGCATGGCGGCGAGAAGTTCAACAAGTCGGTCATCTTGACCGACGAGGTGCTGAAGGAGTTCGAGAAGTGCTCCGACCTGGCCCCGCTTCACAACCCTGCCAACCTGAAGGGCGTCAACGCCGTGAAGGAGCTCATGCCGGGACTGCCCCAGGTGGGCGTCTTCGACACGGCCTTCCACCAGACCATGCCGCCGAAGGCATTCATGTATGCCATTCCCTACGAGCTGTACGAGAAGTACGGCATCCGCCGCTACGGCTTCCACGGCACCAGCCACCGCTATGTGTCGCAGCGCGCCTGCGAGTTCCTCGGCATTCCCGCTGAGGGCACGAAGATGGTGACCTGCCACGTGGGTAACGGTGGCTCTATCGCTGCTGTCGTCGACGGCAAGTGCATCGACACGTCGATGGGTCTGACGCCGCTCGAGGGCCTGGTGATGGGCACGCGCGCTGGCGACATCGACGGCGGTGCCGTGACGTTCATCGAGAAGAAGCTCGGCCTCGACGCCGACGGCATGTCGAACCTGCTCAACAAGAAGAGCGGCGTGGCCGGCCTGACGGGCGGAAGCAGTGACATGCGCGACGTGGAGAACGCTGCCAAGAGCGGCGACAAGCGCGCCCAGCTGGCACAGGACATGTACTTCTACCGCATCAAGAAATACATCGGTGCCTACGCTGCCGCCATGGGCGGTCTCGACGTGGTGGTATTCACCGCCGGCGTCGGCGAGAACCAGATTGGCATGCGCTCCGAGGTCTGTAAGAACATGGAGTTCCTGGGCATCAAGTTCGACGAACAGAAGAACAACGTGCGCGGCGAGGAGGCCATCATCTCGGCCGACGACTCACGCGTGAAGGTTGTCGTCATCCCCACCGACGAGGAGCTGATGATTGCCACCGACACGATGAACCTGCTGTAGGCTGATGAACGGCCTGCTAAGGAAAAGCCTGACAACCATCGCCCTGCTGCTGGCCTGCGCCGGCAGCAGGGCTGATGTCGTTGACTCGCTGCTCAGGGCGTTCGAGAGAAATGCCGACCTGCAGGCCGCCAACCGGCTGATGCGCATCTACAGCGAGGCCGACCTCTGCGACCCCATTACCTATGGCAACGCTGCATCGAAGGATTCGCTGCGCATGGAGGTGTGGTACTGGACGGGCGAGTACTACTATGCCCGTCAGCGCTATCAGGATGCCGTGAAGCTGGCCCAACGGGCTCTGCCCCTGCTGCGTGCCAGCAATAATCACGACGAGGAGGCCGACTGCCTGAACCTGCTGGCCATCAGTCATATACGTCTGAGCAACTACGACGAGGCAGCCACCTACGCCAAGCTCTGCTACCAGCTCGACAAGCAGAGCGGCGACAACGACCGCATAAGCTCCAGCCTGAATACGCTGGCTGGCATCTATATGTCAGCCAACCAGCCTAACGAGGCTGAGCAGTACATCACAAAGGCGCTCGCGCTGACCGACGAGACGAAGAACCCGCAGCGCAAGGCAGTACTCTTAGGCATGGCCTCCGAGGTCTACCACGCCATGGGCAACGACCAGCGGGCACTGGAATATGCCGACGCCGCCTACAACATAGAGGAGAAGTTAGGGCGCGAGGACCATGCCAAGGTACGCATGGCGCAGAAGGCATCGGTGCTCATAGGACTCCATCGCTACCGCGAGGCGCAACAGCTGCTGCAACAGGTCATTCCCGCCTTCCGCGAGAAGGGCAACCAGCAGTCGCTCGGCATCAGCTGCAACAAGATGGGCATGACTCTGCTCTCGCTGGAACGCCCCGCCGAGGCCCTACCCTACTTCCGCGAGGCAGCACAGATCTTCCGCCAGCTGCACGACACCTACAACGAGCTGCACGCCCAAAAGGGTATCTATGAGTCGCTCTGGATTACCAGCCCTGACTCGGCACGCACCGAGCTGGACCGTTTCAACGCCCTGAAGGACTCGCTCTACAACAACGCCACGGCCGAGAGTCTGGCTCGCTTCAAGGCTGAGTTCGAGACCGACGAGCTACGCTTGGAAAAGCAAGAGGAGCAACAAGCCAAGCGGCGTGCCATCCTTATAGGCATTGCCACCACCTTATTATTATTAGTGCTGGCAGCCGTCATCTGGTATGCCATGCGCCGACGCAACCAGCGCCAGAACCTGATCAACCAGCAACTCAGCGCCGACATACTGGAACTGCGCGAGAAGTACAAGCAGCTGCAGATACACTACGACAACGCCCTCATCACCAAGTCGGAAGGCGGCAACGCGCAGGACTCCGTGAAGCCCGCCGACCGCGAACTGATGGAGCAGATCGTGAACATCATCAACGAACAGCTCAGCCAAGGGCAGGCCGACGCCGCCACCGTGGCCGAGCGGCTGAACATGAGTCCCTTCCAACTGCGCCAGCGACTGACGACCCTCACCGGCGAGACGCCGCAGTCGTTCATTCAGACCATCCGCATGCGGCGCGCACGCCACCTGCTGGACCATAATTCCGAGCTTACCATCACCCAGATTGCAGCCCTTTGCGGTTACAACGACACACCCAATTTCACCCGTGCGTTTAAGAAAGCTTTCGGCCTAACCCCTTCGCAATACCAGGAAAAACAGGGCCATTTGACGAAATGACAATAGTTTTTTACGAAATGATAACGGCCGATTGAACAAAAAGTTGTATCTTTGCACCGCCGTTAACAAAAAAACGTACATGCCAAAGACGAAATACCAAGAGTCGACCATGGAGTTTGCAATGAACTACCTGGACAAACTGCTCCGCATGGAGGAAATGGTCAGGCAGAACGTTGAGGCGAAAAAGCAGAAAGCGTAATTATAAACCTTTTAAATTATTAGCTTATGAAAACTAAGACAATGACACGTACGCTGATGGCATTTGCCATGCTGTTTGCTGTACAGACCAGCGCCAATGCACAGCTTGGCGGACTGCTGAAGAAGGCTAAGAACGCTGCCGAGAAAACGGTAAAGAATCCACTGGGCGGAACCGACAACACAACCGTCGTCACGACAACCACAACGACAACGACTTCCACTTCCGGCAGTGAAGCTAAAGCCACCCAGCCGGCCGACCCGATGGCAGAATACGTACAGGACATCGTCAACAAGAACTACCTGCTTGACGACCTGACCGACAAGAACCGCAATGCGAAAGCCGTAGCCGACTACAAATCGAAAGTCAACGCTAAAGTAAAGGCCGATTTAGCTCCCACGAAAATCTTAGGAACCTTCTCAACCAGCGTCGCCTGGCAGGGACTGCCCTTGTTCAAGATGCCGGAACTGAAGGACAAATACAGCTCGGTACAGGAGATGCAATTCAAGACCTTCTACGAGAAGGACGGCAAATACTATGTCGTGAAGAGCGCCTTCCGCCAGAGCATTCCCAAGGAGAACCCCAAGGACTTGGGCGCACAGCCCCAGAAGGACTACTGGCCCGGACTGGAGACACCCGTGGAGATTCCCGCCGACAAGATTCAAGGAAAATTCTAATTTTTTTTATTTACTAATTTAATAATGTATAACATGAGAACAGTTAAACAAAGATGGAAGACCCTCGCTCTCGCTGCCATAGTGGCCGCAGGGCTGGGCTGCTCCCTCGATGCTGGAGCTGCTGCCTCGAAGCAAAGCGTCATGTGCGTGAAGACTAACACAGGGCAGTATTTTCCAGTTGTTCGAGTGAGCATGATGGTGGTGGCCGACGGTGCCAGCACTTTTGAGATTGTGCTCAAAGACGGACAGGGTGAAGCCGGCGTCGAGAGTATCAGCTTCGAAAAGCATGAGGAGATGATCGACTTCAGCCTCTACAAGACAGAGAGCGATGGAACTCCTTACATTGACACAAACAAGCCCTCATGGATGATAACCAACACGGGCAAGTTTTACAAAATGATGAATGTTACCAGTATGCTGGCAAAGGAAAACAGCGACAAGTTCGACATCGTCACCTCTCAAGGTATAGAAAGCAATGTTAGCTCAGTATTCTTTATGCGTGGCGATGAAGACTATGTGAAGGATGTCGCAACAGACATTGAAGGTCCAGTGGCCGCTCCCTTGACCGAGAAGCTGCAGCTTATGACTCCAATCAGCGAGTCGATGTCTATCTCGGGCTGTGGCAACGCCACGAAGGCTGTTGTCTATGCCATGGACGGTAAGCAAGTAACTGAGGCCGCTGTCAACGGTGGCAACACCACTATTTACGTCGGCAACCTGCCCGCAGGTGTCTACGTCGTGAACGTCGGCCACAAGAGCTTGAAGTTCGCCAAGAAATAATTTCTATTTACAACAATTCTAAACATCAAAAAAACGTAAGACAACTATGAAGAAGATATTTACTACACTCGCCATGACTGCTTTCGTCATGACCGGTTTTGCACAGCAGTATCAACAGTACTGGCGTGTAGAGTTTACTGTACCCGTAACAGGCAATGCATACGGCACTAACAACGCCGTTGCAGCCACCATGAAGGATAACTATACCTACTGCAACCCCGAGAATGAATATCTGGACTTCCAGGCTAACGGCAATCTCACTGCACGCGGAGAAGCTAACGCAATGAGCTTCCGCACAACCACGGCGTCGGCTAATTCGTCATACTATTTGGAGAATGGGCGTCTTGTACAAGGAGGAGTTGTTCAAACTTATCCATATCTGGTAGATAAGATTAAGAGGATAACTGCTTACTCCATTCCCGTAGAAAAGGTCTCCCTGATTGACTCGATTCCCACTCGTGATGTAGTTTTCATCGGTAACAATAAAACCTACCGAGCCTCAGACTTTACATTCAACCGCCTGCCTCGCAATGTGGCCGAGTTGAAAACCCTCATGGAGAATGCCGACGGCAGCCGCGTTGAAGCTACAAATAACCCCATGTTCATGGCAGCAGTAACATATCTCGTTGTGCCTCGTCTGCGTGATTGCAGTCAGGATTGCTGGGATATGCTGAACTACCTTTGGGGAGTACAGTATAGCCAGCTGAACACTATTGGTGTGTCTAACGGATCATTCCAAGACCAGTGCATCTCAAAATTCTCAGGCAATGGATGCAAGGATGGTAATGGTTTCTGGCTAACCAATAAACTGTATCAGCACTTTGCAGGAGCATCACCCTTAAACGAGTATTGCCCCGATGGAAAGAATCACGGTTATGATAATGGACCTTATAAGGTCCGTGTCGCCTGGGATACTGCATCGCCAATTATGCACTCTGGTCAGTTGAACACAGACATTGCACGTTTGCTTCTGTGGCCCAACCCTGATGCAACCGACAAGGCTGATATCTCTTTTGAAGAGATAGCCGCTCACATCGTACAAGTTCGTGCTACGAAAAAGAACGGATGGTTCATGCATGATGGTGAGAAGATTTACTTCCAGCAAGGTAAAGACCAAGTCGCCGACTTCTAAGCCTTCTGTAACTGCAGTCATACTCCGACGCCCCGGAACGGCCTCGCCGCTTCGGGGCGTTTTCGTGACATCAGCCATTGCAGCAGGAAAAAAGATTTTCCTGCTTTTCCTTTGCCAGTTCAGCGAAAAACCGTAAATTTGCAGCGTTAAACCCGAATAAAAGCCAGATGAGATACTCGTTTATCGTTCCCGTCTTTAACCGTCCAGACGAAGTGGGCGAACTGCTTGAGAGCCTGACGCGCCAGACGCTGAAGGACTTTGAGGTGATTATTGTTGAGGACGGGTCGTCGACACCATGCAAGGATGTGTGCGACAAGTACACCGCCAACCTCGACTTGCATTATTACCTGAAGGAGAACAGCGGACCCGGGCAGAGCCGTAACTACGGTGCGGAGCGGGCGCAGGGCGAGTGGCTCATCGTGCTCGATTCCGACGTGGTGCTGCCAGAAGGTTATTTGGCGGCAGTTGACGACTCGCTGAAAGCATATCCATGCGATGCCTGGGGCGGACCCGACGCGGCCCATGAGTCGTTCACACCCGTGCAGAAGGCCATCAGCTACTCGATGACGTCGTTCTTCACCACCGGGGGCATCCGCGGCGGTTCTTCCACACAGCGCGGAGGACGACGGGGGGCTCTCGACAAGTTCTACCCCCGCTCCTTCAACATGGGCATCCGCCACGACGTCTACCAGCAGCTTGGCGGCTTCTCGAAGATGCGCTTCGGCGAGGACATCGACTTCTCGTACCGCATCGTCGAGAGTGGCCACAAGACTGCCCTCATCCCAGAAGCCTGGGTATGGCACAAGCGGCGCACCGACCTGAAGAAATTCTTCCGCCAGGTCTACAACAGCGGCATCGCTCGCATCAACCTCGAGAAGCGCCACCCCGGCACGCTGAAGCTCGTCCACCTGCTGCCAACGGTCTTCACCGTCGGCGTCATCGCCCTCATCCTGGTTTCTGCTGTCGGCCGTGCCCTGATGCACTACGTCGACCGCGACCAGTTCTACTGGATGTGCTTCGCCCCGTGGATACCTATTATATTATATAGCGTCATCATCTTCATTGACTCCTCCATCAAGAACAAGAGTCTGAAGGTTGGCCTGCTCTCCGTTCCCGCAGCCTTCACCCAACTGATGGGTTACGGCTTCGGTTTCATTGAGTCGTGGTGGAAGCGCTGTATTCTGAAGAAAGACGAATTTACGGCCTTCGAGAAAAACTTCTACAAATGAGTGAGAAACTGACCATCGCCCACTGGTCGGAGGATGACCAGCCGCGCGAGAAACTTCGCGACAAGGGACCGCAGGCACTCAGCAATGCCGAACTGCTGGCCATACTCATCGGTTCCGGCACACCAGGCGTGAATGCCGTCGAACTGATGCAGACTGTCCTGAACGGCTCTAACAACAACCTGAACACGCTGGGAAAGAAAACCATCCGCGACCTATGCGAGTTTAAGGGCATCGGCGAGGCCAAGGCCATCACCATCCTCGCCGCCTGCGAACTGGGCAAACGGCGGCAGATGGAGAGCGCCGAAGAGCGCCCCGACATCGGTACGGCCACCCGCATCTATAACCTGATGCACCCGGTGCTGCAAGATCTCGACGTCGAAGAGTTCTGGCTGCTGCTGATGAACCAGAACTACCGGCTCATCAAGAAAGTGCGTATCTCACATGGCGGCATCTCGGAGGTCAGCGTCGACGTGCGCATCATCATACGCGAGGCCGTGCTCTCGAATGCCACCATCCTCGCCGTCTGCCACAACCACCCTTCAGGCAGCCTTAAACCCAGCAAAGCCGACGACCAGCTGACGCTGACCATCAAGCGCGCCTGCGATGTGATGCGCCTGCACCTCCTTGACCACGTTATTGTGACCGACGGACAATACTTTTCCTACCACGAGCAAGGAAAATTATAGTATTTAACCTTATTTAACCCTTTTGCTAGGCTTTGTATTGTTTTTTTTCCTATCTTTGCGGAAAAGAATTAAAAGTTGTTACCAACATGAAAAGAGGTTTATGTAAAAACACGCTCCTGGTGCTACTTCTTTTATGTAGCACGAACATTTTCTCACAACAGTCTCAAAGGCCCGTCCGAGAACTCATCGCCCCTGCCGTCGATTTCTTCGTACCCCACTGGTACGTCAGTCTGCATGCTGGCGGTGCCTACGACATCGGCGAGGCCAAGTTTGCCGACCTATTATCGCCAGCGCTACAAGCTACCATCGGCTACGAGTTCAACGAATTCGTCGGGGCGAGACTGGGGGTGAGCGGCCTTTGGGCACGAAACGACTACGCCTACCCCCAGGCCAAGTACAAATGGAACTTCGTACAGCCTGCCATCGATGTCAAGGCCAACCTGACGAACATCTTCTTCGGGCGCGACATTGAGCGCGTTTTCGACATCTACGCATTTCTCGGCGGAGGCGTGGCACTGAGCTACAATAACGACGACGCCGAGAAAGCCGACCAGCGATTCGGCATCGACTTCCAGAAGCTGTGGAGCGGGCACCGGTGGAATCCCGTCGTCCGTGGCGGCTTAGGCGCAGATTTCTGGATGAACGACAACATCGCCCTCAGCGTCGAGGGCAACGTCAATATGCTGCCCGACCACTTCAACTCGAAGCTGGGCAAGCACGACAACCGCGACTGGCACATCAACGCACTGGTTGGCGTCAGGATCAATCTCGGTCCGAGCTATGGCATCACCGAGCCGCAGTACCGCGAAATCCCGCAGCCCGTACCCGTCGTGGAGCCGCCTGTGGAAGAGCCGAAGACGGTGCTTCAGGATGAGGACATGGTGGCGCTGGTGGAGAACGTGCAGTTTGAGCTGAACAAGAGTGTCATCCGCAGCAGTGAGTATGCAAAGATCATGCGTGTGATACAGTACCTCAACAACCATCCGCAGGCACATGTCGAGCTGACAGGTTTTGCCGACAAGCTGACGGGTAATGCCACTATCAACCAGCGCCTGTCGGTAGAGCGCGCACAGGCCGTGGCACAGTTCATCAGCGACCGTGGCATCAGCAGCAGCCGCATCAGCCGTTACGCCAAGGGCGACCGCGTACAGCCGTTCCAGGTCAATGAGGACAACCGCGTCACCATCTGTATCGTCATTGACGAGGGCCTGACCAAGGAAGTACAGGAATTAAGAGAGTCAATAAAATAAAAAAGCAAACGAAATATGAAAACACTCAAGTCAATTGTGCTCGCTGCCATGACAATTCTGGCCGGAGCTGCTACAACATCGTGTACTGACTATCAGGACGAAATCAACGCCCTCGACACCCGCGTCACATACGTTGAAAGCCTGGTCAGCCAGACTAACAAGGACATCTCGAATCTGAAGAAAGTTGTCACGGCCTGGGCTGACGGCTGGTATATCGAGAACATGGCCTATCTCCCCATCGACGACGGTGGAGGCTATGCCATCAACTTCCGCAAAGACCTGTTCGACGCAATAACAGGCGACAGCGTACCTGGAAAGACCCAGCGTATGGCCGCCATCGTACATGACGGTGAGAAGGGCGACCAAGGCGAAAAGGGTGACCAGGGTGTAAAGGGCGACCAAGGCGAGAAGGGCGACCAAGGCGAAAAGGGCGACCAAGGCGAAAAGGGCGACCAAGGCGAAAAGGGCGACCAAGGCGAAAAGGGCGACCAAGGCGAAAAGGGTGACCAGGGCGAAAAGGGCGACCAAGGCGTGAAGGGCGACCAGGGCGAAAAGGGCGACCAAGGCGAGAAGGGCGACCAAGGCGAAAAGGGCGACCAGGGCGAAAAGGGTGACCAGGGCGAAAAGGGCGACCAAGGCGAAAAGGGCGACCAAGGCGAAAAGGGTGACCAAGGCGAAAAGGGCGACCAAGGCGAGAAGGGCGACCAGGGCGAGAAGGGCGACCAGGGCGAGAAGGGCGACCAAGGCGAGAAGGGCGACCAGGGCGAAAAGGGCGACCAAGGCGAGAAGGGCGACCAGGGCGTGAAGGGCGACCAAGGTGAGAAGGGCGACCAGGGCGAGAAGGGCGACCAAGGCGTGAAGGGCGACCAGGGCGAGAAGGGCGAAAAAGGTGAGGCTGGTACAGCCCCGCTGATTTCTGTCGGTCTGAACCCCAGCAACCCCAGCGACACCAATGTTTACTGGTTCGTCAACGGCAAGCCCCTGACCATTACCAACGTCCTCGGACAGACCGTCATGATACGTGCCAACGGTAAGGATGGCGAAAAGGGCGACGACGGCATCTCGCCAGAGCTGCGCATCACCGACGAGGGCTACTGGCAGATCTCCATCGACGGCGGAGTTGTCTGGAACTACATCTACTCCTCTGACGGCACAGCCATCGCCGCCACCGGCCCCAAGGGCGACAAGGGCGACAAGGGCGACCAAGGCGTGAAGGGCGACCAGGGCGAGAAGGGCGACCAGGGCGAGCAGGGCGAAAAGGGCTCCGACGCCATCAACATGTTCAAGGAAATCAGACCTATCGTGGGTGAGGACGGCATTACGCTGAGGGAAGTCACATTCGTGCTGAACAACGGATGGGCATTCACCATTCCTGCCTACGCCAGCAAATAACAAAACAGAACGGCAACATGAAAAGGATAGAGATGACACTGGCTGTCGCAGCCCTCTTGGGGCTGACAACTGGCTGTAACGAATACATCGACGACCTGCGCGGCTTAGGCCAGCGCGTAGAGGTACTGGAGAGTTCGTCACTGGACTTCACCAACCAGATGGAGGCTCTCAAGCGCATTGTGGCCGTAGTTGAGGCGCGCGGCTACATCACCGACCTGCAGCAGCAGGACGATGCCTTCATCATCACGTTCAACGATGGCAAAGAGCCCATCGTGCTCCAGGATGGCAAAAAGGGCCAGCAGGGTGACAAAGGTGAGCAAGGCGACAAGGGCGAAACAGGCGACAAGGGCGAAACAGGCGACAAAGGCGTAACCGGCGACAAAGGTGAAACCGGCGACAAGGGCCTGCAAGGCGACAAGGGTGAAACCGGCGACAAAGGCGAAACTGGCGACAAAGGCGAAACCGGCGACAAAGGCCAGCAAGGCGACAAAGGCCAGCAGGGCGACAAAGGCGAAACCGGCGACAAAGGCGTAACCGGCGACAAAGGTGAAACCGGCGACAAGGGCCAGCAGGGCGACAAGGGCCAGCAAGGCGACAAGGGTGAAACCGGCGACAAAGGCGAAACCGGCGACAAGGGCGAAACCGGCGACAAGGGCCTGCAAGGCGACAAGGGTGAAACCGGCAACAAGGGTGAAACCGGCGACAAAGGCGAAACCGGCGACAAGGGCCTGCAGGGCGACAAAGGCGAGCAAGGCGACAAGGGCGAAACCGGCGACAAGGGCGAGCAGGGCGACAAGGGCCTGCAAGGCGACAAAGGCGAACAGGGCGACACCGGCGATGCTGTGTTAGGTATTATACTGGGCGAAGACGGTAAGTACTACTGGACCTTCAACGGTAAAGTCATTATCACCAGCGATGGTTCCGGACTTCCTGTCAGCGCATCGCCCACCGACGGCAAGAAGGGTGAGCAAGGAAAGTCGGCTGTCGGCGACACCTCCATACCCCGCATTCGCATCAACATCATCAACAACACATGGGAAGTCACCCTCGACGAGGGCAAGACCTGGATAACGGCCGGCCTCTACAAGGGCAGCAAGGGCGACAAGGGTGAAACAGGTGACAAGGGTGAAACAGGCGACAAAGGATTAACCGGCGACAAGGGCGAGCAAGGCGAACCCGGCCTGCCCGACAAAATGTTCGCCGAGATTACTCCCATCTACGACAATTTCACCGGAAAGCTGACTTCCGTCAAGTTCGTGCCCGTAGACCCGAGCCTTCCCATATTTGAAATACCCGTACAGCAATAATATGACACAACAGGAAAGGACACGACTCGAGGGGCGCATCGTCGACGTACTGAAAACCGTCTACGACCCCGAGATACCTGTCAACATCTTCGACCTGGGCATGATCTACAAAATCGACGTCAGGGATGACGCAACCGTGGAACTGGACATGACGTTTACCGCCCCAAACTGTCCTGCCGCCGACTACATCCTTGAGGACGTCCGCACCAAAGTCGAAGGTGTTGACGGCATTCGCGGTGCCAATGTCAACCTGGTTTTTGAGCCAGCCTGGGATCAGTCAATGATGACTGAAGAAGCAAGAGTGGAATTAGGATTCGACTAAATGAAGAACATCTACTTCCTCAGCGACGCACATTTGGGGTCGTGGGCCATCGACCACGGCCGGATGCAGGAGCGGAGGCTCGTGCGCTTCCTCGACAGCATCAAGACCAAAGCGGCTGCCGTCTACCTGTTGGGCGACATGTTCGACTTCTGGTACGAGTACCGCTACGTCGTGCCCAAGGGCTATACCCGCTTCCTCGGCAAGCTGTCGGAGCTGACCGATCTGGGCGTCGAGGTTCACTACTTCACCGGCAACCACGACATCTGGGCCTACGAGTATTTAGAGAAAGAGTGTGGCGTCATCCTGCACAAAAAGCCGCTCACCACTGAAATCTACGGCAAGATTTTCTTCATGGCCCACGGCGACGGACTGGGCGACCCGAACCGCTCGTTCAAGCTTATCAGGTGGATTTTCCACAACCGCACGTGCCAGTGGCTCTTCTCCGCCCTACATCCCCGCTGGGGCATCTGGTTCGGTCAGACCTGGGCCAAGCACTCGCGCCGCAAGCATGAGGCCGACGGTCCGCCGACATATATGGGCGAGGACCGCGAGCACCTGATACTTTACACCAAGCGCTACATACAGTACCACTCCAACGTCGACTACTTCATCTACGGCCACCGCCACATCGAGGTCGACCTGCAACTTACAAAGAAGGCCCGCTTGATAATACTCGGCGACTGGATTAGCCAGTTCTCCTATGTTGTCTACGACGGCGAGCACATGTTCATGTCGCAGTACATCGAGGGCGAAAGCATCTTGTAAGATTACTAACCAATACGCTATGAGAAAATGAAAAAGACAATCCTTACCTTTATCGCGACCTCGGCCATGACGGCCTCTCTTTCTGCCTGCGGTAACGCACTGTCGACCATTAACAGTGCCATGTACGACATCAACAGCGCACAATATACAATTGGCCACGTAGCCTCAACCGTTGGCTCCATCACTGGCTCCAACAGCGGCAGCAACAGCACATACAACACCCCGCGACAGACAACTGCCCAGACCACAGCCGCCAGCACCGCTGCACGTCCGGCCACAACCACCACACGCTCCGTCTCGACCACTACGGCCACAACACAGCCTGCCACCACAACGGTTTCCCGCCCCGCCACGACGGCATCGTTTGCCAGCAGCGGCATGGACCTCTACGTCAGCGGCTCGCGCAAGGGCGAGATTCGCTCCAATGGCGATGTCTATATCGGCGGCACGCGCAAGGGCGAGTTCCGCTCCAACGGCGACATCTATGTCAACGGTTCGCGCAAGGGTGAGCTGCGCTCCAACGGCGATGTCTACAAGGACGGCCGACGCGTCGGCGAGATTCGCTCAAACGGTGACATCTACGAGGACGGCCGGCGCGTTGGCGAGGTCCGCTCCAACGGCGATGTATATAAAAATGGCTCGCGCGTAGGCGAGGCCCGCAACATGAGCAACCGCAGCTGGGTTGCCGCTGTTTATTTCTTTGGCTTCTTCAGCCTGTAGTTCCTGGTGGAAACCTGAAATAAGGCTAAGACGTGCTAATTCTGCTTAATTTGGCTGCTGAGAAGTTGGCAGTGCAGGGCTTTTTGCGTATTTTTGCACCATGCAAAGACTGTACTTGGCTATCTTCTTCGCCGCATTGTGTATCACGGCCAGCGGTCAGCGGCGTCTCATCGTGGTCGACGTTGAGACGCGCGTGCCCATCCGTGGCGTCAATGTCGTGAGCAGCCGTCACCGTACCGACACCACCGACTGGCAGGGTCTGGTCACCATACCCGACACATGCCGCTCGCTGTCGTTCTCGCACGTGAAGTACGAGAGCCGCCTGCTGAACGTCAGCGAGGTGAAGGATACCGTGTTTCTGATTTCGAAGCTGATGGGACTGCCCGAAGTGACCGTCTACGGCCAGGACCTGGGCGAGGACAAGCTGAAGGAGCTGAAGAAGCAGATGCGCATCAACAAGACCGAGGCACAGCTGGCTGCCGCCAATCCTGCCGGGGGCTTCAACATTCTGGGGCTTATCCAGAAGTTTGTGAAGCGCCGCAAGGAGAGCAAGAAGGAGCGCTTCCTCCGGATGCTGGAGGAGTATTAGACTCCAGATCAGTCATTTGAAGTTTTTGGTACGGAAAAACACTGGTCAACACGTTTTTTTAATATCCGTCATTCCGTCACTTTCGCCATATCTTCCTCATGCTGAGCGTGTTACGTGGTGACGGATAATGGTGACGGGTGACGGATGACTATATGCTCCGACGGTTGTAATGATTCACGGGCGGTGAACAATGATTCACCGCCCGTGAACCTTTGGCACAGAGGCTTGGCGCACGGGCATGCGCCGTGCATCCGTCATCCGTCACCATTATCCGTCACCACGTATCCACTTGATTATCTGACGCTTACACGGATGTGACGGATATGACGGATTTTACATTTTTATATTTGTTATATTGGCGGCAGATTTTGGACTCTTTCGAGCCTAATGTCCGATTGGGGTTAAAAGGGTAAAAAGGTTCGGCTATTTATGTCTTTCGGGATGACGGCGCTTGTAGTCGTCGATACGCCTGGCATAGGCGTGGTCTTTCTTGCTGCCGGGCTCAGGTGTAAACTCCATGTATTCAGGAATGTCGCGGCCGTAGTCCTCAATGCGGGGCTGTGGTTTCTGCTTGACGATGCGCAGCGAGTCGTAGAGCGTGTGGTGGTAGACCTCATAGGCGGCGAGCGTCAGCGTGTCGGCGCTGATGCTGACGGTCTGATAGTAGCGGCTGGAGATGCCGAACTTGTCGAAGCGGTCGTCAAACTGAATGCGGTAGTTCTTGGGCGAGCAGTGGCTCACGGTGTAGACAGGCGTTACGGGCTGGCCGTTGTCGTCGTGGCGCGTCATGCGGGCATAGGCGTGCTCGTGACCCTGCAGGACGAGGTCGACGCCGTAGTCCTCGATGAGGTCGTCGAACATCCACCGCTGTATGAGGTTATTGTTGCCCTTGATGGAGAACAGCGGGTGGTGGAGCACCACAATCTTCCACTTGGCGGTGCTGGCCTCCAGCTGGCGCTTGAGCCATGAGCGCTGCGTTGTCAGGTAGAAGAACTCGCGGTTGCTGTCGAGGAGGAAGAACTGCGCGGGGCCGTAGCGCATCGTGTAGACCATATTGTCGCCTGTCTTCGAGTCGAGGAAGTAGGAGAGCGTGAGCGGGAAGCGCCGCTCCAGCCGCATGATGACGCCCTTCAGGTAGTCATGATTGCCGGTGACACAGAGCAGTGGCACATGCTGGCCGATGCTGTCGAGGTCGCGGAAGGTCTCAGCCCAGTGCTGGTCGGTGGGACGCTCCGTGAGGTCGCCGCCGCAGACGAGGAACTCCGACTGCGGCTGTCGGCTGAAGGCCTCGCGCAGGAATCGGTTGGCCGCTCCGCCGATGGTATCTTGCACGTCGCCGACATAGATGAAGGAGAAGCCGCCCTCAGTCCCATAGGTATTGAAGCCGTACCAAGGAGAGGCTTGGCCGCCGGTAACGACGCGGTAGCCGTAACGGGTGTCAGGTGCCAACTGGCGCAGGCGCGCCATGTAGTAGGCAGCTCGTCCGCTTCTCGACACGAAGACCTCGCCCTGAGCGTCAACACGGACGGTGTCGCTGTCGGTGGCGAGCTCCAGCCACGATGGCTTTACCACGCTGTCGCACTGCCAGCTGACGTTGCGCGAGCTGAGGCCGTCGTCGTCGCCGAAAGTCAGCAGCACGCGGTGGGGTTGCGGTGCCGAGACGTAGGCATTCTCTTCCGGGTTGTGAAACCAGACGTTCCACCGCTGGCTCACCCACACAGCCAATGCGGCCAGAGCCACCAGAGCGACGCCCCATGCCACCTTTTTCGTTCCTTTCGTTCTTTTCATGCTGCAAAATTACATAATAAATATGAATAATAATGGCGAATTATCAATTATTTTGTAACTTTGCAGCCAGAATCAGACGTGTGAAGGTATGAAGCTAACCTTTTTCAAGCATCCCGTATTGGCACTCGTAGGCAACCTGGCGTTGGTCTACTTGCTGTTTATGCTGTGTCGCTTCGTGTTCGTTGCCGTCAACTGGGGACTGTATGCCGACACCATGACCTGGGGCCATCTGGCCAGCCTCTGCGCTGCCGGACTGCTTTTCGACACGTCGGCCATCCTCTATACCAACGCGCTGGTCATCCTGCTGATGCTGCTTCCCCTGCACTGGAAGGAGCGGCCAGGCTACTACAAGGCGGTGAGGTGGATTTTCGTCATCTGCAACACCGCCGCGCTATGGGCCAATCTGATGGACTGCGTTTATTTCCCCTATACAGGGAAGCGCACCACCACCTCTGTCTTTGCCGAGTTTGGCAACGAGGGAGCCGGCGAGATGGCCAAGATTTTTGCCGAGCAGTTCTTGGCCAACTGGTATCTTGTCGTTCTGGCGGCCATCTTTACGTGGCTGTTGTGGCGGGGATTCAGAGCCCCCCTCTGTCCCCCCCGCAGGGGGAAGTCTGGGCTGATGGGCTACTATGCCGTCCAGGTGGTGACGCTGCTGCTGGCCGTGCCCCTCTGTGTGGCCGGCATGCGGGGCGGCTTTACCCACGCCGTGTGTCCCATCACCATCTCGAACGCCAACCAATATGTGGACCGGCCTGCCGAGACGGGCATCGTGCTGAACACACCTTTCTCTATATACAGGACACTCAGCAAGAAGCCGCTGGTAGTGCCCAACTACATGGGCGACCAAGAAGCCCTTTCGCTCTATACGCCCCTCCACATGCCTGCCGACAGCCTGGCATTCACACCCCGCAACGTGGTGGTGCTTATCCTGGAAAGCTTCGGCAAGCAGCACTTCGGATTCTATAACCAGACGCTGCGCGGAGGCACCTACCGTGGGTTTACGCCATTCCTCGACTCGCTTATCGCTAAGGGAGCCATGACGTGGCAGTATTCCTACAGTAATGGCCGGAAGAGCATTGAGGGCATGCCGTCGACGCTGTCGTCGCTGCCCAACTATGTGGAGCCCTTGTTCCTGACCCCTGCCTCGCTGAACCGCATGAGCGGACTGGCCCGCGAGCTGGGCGAGCGGAAAGGCTACGAGACAGCCTTCTTCCACGGGGCGCAGAACGGCTCGATGGGCTTCCAGGCCTTTGCCCGCGCCACTGGCTTTCAGCGATATTATGGACGGACCGAGTACAACGAGGACAAACGATTTGGAGGCGATCGCGACTTCGACGGTACGTGGGCCATCTTCGACGAGGAGTTCCTGCAGTTCTATGCCCTCACAATGAGCCAGATGCAGCAGCCCTTCATGACGGCCGTCTTCACGGCATCATCACATACGCCCTTCACCCTGCCCGAGCGCTACAAGGGCGTATTTCCCAAGGGCGAGCACCCGCTACAGGAGTGCATTGGCTATACCGACAACGCCCTGCGCCACTTCTTTGCCACCGCCAAGCAGCAGCCGTGGTTTGAGAACACGCTCTTCGTCATCACGGCCGACCATAGCAGCTCTACACTGGATCCTTGTTACACGACGTCGTTAGGCAACTTCACCGTGCCCATCATCTTCTATGCGCCGGCCGACAGCCTGCTACGCGGCTACGACCGGGAGCGGGTGGTCGAGCAGACCGACATCATGCCCACAGTGCTTGGCTACCTGCACTACGACCAGCCTTACGTGGCTTTCGGGAAAGACATGCTCCGCACGCCCGCCGACCAGACGTTTGCCTTACACTGGGTGCCCGAGACGAACGGCTACGAGTTTGTAAAGGGCAGCTACGCGCTGGAGTTCGACGGACAGCACGTGACAGCTGCCTACCGCTACCGCACCGACTCCGTGTTGCGTCACGACGTGCTGAAGGCAATGCCTCAGGACACGTTGCAACAGATGACGCGCCAGATGAAATCCATCATACAGCAATACATGCAGCGCATGACCAATGACAAGTTAGTGGCAGAATGAAAGAATTCCTGAATGTACTGCGGCGCTTTGTGCCGCCCTATAAGAAATACCTGGTGTTGTCGGTTGTCTTCAACATCCTGTCAGCCGTGCTCAACATCTTCTCGTTTGCCGCGCTGATACCTATCCTGCAGATACTGTTCCAGACGGGCGACGCCGAGGCTGCCACCAGCCTGATGGCCTGGGACTGGCAGGACGTGCAGGCCGTGCTGATGAACAACCTGAACTACTACGTGACACAGCTGATAGCGCAGTTCGGCCAGACCACCACCCTACTGCTCATCGGCCTGTTCCTCGCCCTGACCACGGCCCTGAAGACGGGTGCCTACTTCCTGTCGTCGGCCACCATCATCCCCATCCGCACCGGCGTGGTGCGCGACATCCGCAACCAGCTCTACCAGAAGATCACCTCGCTGCCGCTGGGCTTTTTCTCCGAAGAGCGCAAGGGCGACATCATTGCCCGCATGAGCGGCGACGTGCAGGAGGTGGAGTCGAGTATCATGTCGAGCCTCGACATGCTCTTCAAGAACCCCATCCTCATCGTGGTCTACTTCGCCACCTTGCTCTTCGTCTCGTGGCAGCTCACGCTGTTCACCATCGTCTTCGTACCCATCTTCGGCTGGTTCATGGGCATCGTGGGCCGCAAGCTGAAGCAGAAGAGCATCAAGGCGCAGGCCCTGTGGAGCGACACGATGAGCCAGGTCGAGGAGACGCTGGGCGGCTTGCGCATCATCAAGGCCTTCTGCGCCGAGAAGAAGATGAACACGCGCTTCGACCGCATCAACAGCGCCTACCGCAATGACATCATGCGGGTGAACATCCGCCAGTCGATGGCCCACCCGATGAGCGAGTTCCTGGGCACGGTCATGATTATTATCGTCCTGTGGTTCGGCGGTGTCTTGGTATTGAACAACAAGGCCATCACCGGCCCGACGTTCATTTATTACATGGTCATCCTCTACAGCATCATCCAGCCGCTGAAGGACTTCTCGAAGGCGGGCTACAACATACCGAAGGGCCTGGCCTCGATGGAGCGCATCGACAAGATTCTGAAGGCCGAGAACACCATCCGCGAGACGGCCCATCCACGGCATATTGCCAGCTTCGAGCATCAGATAGAGTTCCGCAACGTCTCCTTCAAATACGGCGAGAAGTGGGTGCTCCGAGGCATCAACCTGACTATTCCCAAGGGCAAGACCATTGCCATCGTGGGGCAGTCGGGCTCAGGCAAGTCGACGCTCGTCGACCTCATTCCCCGCTACTACGACGTTCAGGAGGGCGAAGTGCTCATCGACGGCACCAACGTCAAGGAGCTCGGCATCCACGACCTGCGGCAGCTGATAGGCAACGTCAATCAGGAGGCCATCCTCTTCAACGACTCCTTCCGCAACAACATCTCCTTCGGCGTCGACAACGCCACGGACAAGCAGATTGAGGAGGCCGCCCGCATAGCCAATGCCTACGACTTCATCATGGTCTCCGAGCAACAGTTCGACACCAACATCGGCGACCGCGGCTCGCGGCTCAGCGGCGGTCAGCGCCAGCGCGTCAGCATAGCCCGTGCCATTTTGAAGAATCCCCCCATCCTCATCCTCGACGAGGCCACCTCTGCCCTCGACACCGAGAGCGAGCGGCTGGTGCAGGACGCCCTTGAGCGGCTGATGAAGACGCGCACCACCGTTGCCATTGCCCACCGCCTGTCGACCATCAAGAACGCCGACGAGATCTGCGTGCTCCACGAGGGGCGCATCGTTGAGCGCGGCACCCACGACGAGCTGCTCTCCATCGACGGCTACTACAAGAAACTGCACGACATGCAACAAGTGTGACCCCAAACCATGAAGAAGCGGCTCCTCTATCTCCTGCGGTTTTATCTGCTGACGGTGGTTCTGTTTATCGCCGCCAAGGTGGTATTCATGTACTGCCACCTGGCGCAGCACCCGTTTGTCTCAGGCGACGTTCTGGAGGTTGTCCGCCACGGTCTCTCGCTCGACCTCTCCACGGCTCTTTACTTCCTCATCATCCCGTTCCTGCTGGCAGTGGCCAGCCAGTGGTTCCGCCTGCCGCGCTGGCTGTTCCACGCCTACTATGTCATGATTGCCGTCGCCTTCTCCTTAGCCTTCGTGGCCGATACCAGTCTCTATGCTTTCTGGCAGTTCAAGCTCGATGCCTCCTGCCTTGGCTATCTGGCGACGCCCACCGAGGCCATGGCCAGTGTCAGCGTAGGCTATGTGCTGGTTCGCCTGCTGCTGCTGGTGCTGTTGGCAGCCCTGCTTGTCACCTTATATGTCCGTATAGCCGCCACGCCCGCCTATGGCCATCGTAGCTGGGGCGAGCTTCTGCTGGATGTGCTGCTTGTTCCGCTCTTTGTCATCGGCATTCGTGGCGGGTTAGACGAGTCTACGACGAACATCGGACAGGTCTACTACTCCCAGAACCAGTTCCTGAATCATTCGGCCGTCAACCCCGTCTTCAGTTTTCTCTATTCCTTAGGCAAGTCGGGCGACTATATCGTAGAGTACAAGTACTTCGACGACGAGGAGTGCTCACGGCTTACAGAGGGATTCTTCACCACCCAAAGCACCGGAGCCGACACCTTGCTCAACACCACCCGCCCCAATATCCTGCTGATTGTCATGGAGAGTTGTGGCGGCCAGTTTACTGAAATAGGCGGACACGACGAGATTACGCCGCACCTGAACCGCCTGGCCCGCGAGGGCGTCTATTTCACCGAATGCTACGCCAACTCCTGGCGCACAGACAGAGGCTGCGTCAGCATTCTCAGCGGCTATCCGGCCTTCCCCGTCACGTCTGTGATGAAGGTGCCCGAGAAGAGCCGGAAACTACCGTCGCTGGCACGCTCGCTCAGTGCCGAGGGCTACTCGTGCAGTTTCCTGTACGGCGGCGACATCAATTTCACCAATATGCGCAGCTACGTCATAGGGTCGGGCTACAGCCACCTGACGTGGAAGGCCGACTTCAGCCTCCAGGCGCAGGAGTCGGCCAAATGGGGCGTTGAAGACGGTATCATGTCGCAAACGGTTCTTGAGCAAGTCTCCCGCCAGGAGTCGTCGCCGTGGATGATGACCTGGCTGACGCTGAGCAGCCACGAGCCCTGGGACGTGCCTGTCCGCCACCTCGACGACGACGTGTTCAACGCCTTCCACTATCTGGACAGCTGCATCGGACATCTCATAGCACAACTGAGGCAGTCGCCGGCTTGGAAGGACTTGCTGGTAGTCATACTGCCCGACCACGGCTACCGCTACAAGGGCATCAACGAGACCACCCGCCTGTTCAACCACATCCCGATGATCTGGGTTGGCGGTGCCGTCAAGGCGCCTTGTCGCATAGACCGCCTCTGCTGCCAGTCCGACCTGGCCGCCACCCTGTTGGGACAGATGCGCTTGCCTCACGACGAGTTTACGTTCAGCCGCGACGTGCTGAGCAGCAGCTATCAGCGCCCAATGGCATACCATACCTATGTGAATGGTGTCACGCTGTACGACAGCACCGGTTTCATGTCGTACGACCTCGACGCCAAGCGCATCATTGCCGGCGAGGGCAGCGACACGCTTCGTCTGCTGCGCACAGGCAAGGCCTTGCTGCAGCTGACCTCACGCGACCTGGCCGACAAGTAGCTATTTGAAGAAACGGGTCACCTCTATCCACCCGGCACCCTCCTTGGTCAGGATGGTGTCGTGCTCTATCAGGAAGGCGTAGCGCAGCTCGTTGCCCACAAAATGCCAGAGGCGCGGCGTTGAGTCGTTGAGCAGGCGCCCGCACGAATAGTCGTCAATGGCGTTCGTTACGCCCAGGTAATCGTGCATCAGCGTCGGCACGATGTCGTAGTGGGTGGTGCGATGGGCGAAGGTTGAGGCACTGCTTCCTGGCTGGTGGACGATAAGAGGCACGCCTATTTGGTATTGCGAGAAGTTGCTGCTGTGCCCCCAATAGTTCTTATGATTCTCGTTGAACTCTTGGGCATGGTCGCCTGTCAGGATGACCAGCGTCTGGTCATACAGTCGTTGCCGTTTCAGTTCGCTTACGACGCACCCTACCAGCGAGTCGGTGGCGTGGCACAGGTTACGATACAGGTTCCAGAACGGCTCTACGGGGGTGTCGTTGTTCAGTGCGGCATAGTCGGCGTACAGCCAGGCAGGACTGAAATACTGCGGCCTGTCGGCTGGATAGGTCAGTCCGTGGGGCATGTCGAAGAAGAGATAGACGATTTGACGACAAAGGCACCGTAGACGTGCAGGCTGTTGGCCGTCAGCAGCAGCAAGGCGACAGTGCCAGTCCCCCATGCACAAGTCTTCTTACCCCAGTGGCGTGCCAGTCGTCCTGCAGCCACCCACAGCGCCACGCTGATGGCCGCGATGACAGCCAGCAAGAGTCCTTCTTGTCGCAGCAGGGCACCGTCAAACTGGAAGATGTCGCCCGGGTTGGGGCCGATCAGCATGTTCAATATGAAGCCGTTGATGTGGAAGCGGTATATTTTGTAGACCTGCATGTTGACAAAGCCCAGCATTCCCAGGACACTGACCGACACCACAAACAGCGTGGCGGCCAGACGCCGCAGCCGCAGCAGGGCCCATGGCAGGAATGCCACCAGATAGAGCACCAGCACCAGCAGGGCAGCATGCGACAGGCAGGAGGTCAGGAAGAACAGCCAACCCCACCCGTCTATCTGCGAGGCAACCGTGTCGCCTATGATATAGGCCGAAAACAAGAGGCCTATGTATAGCGAAGCCAGCAAATAATATACAAAACCTGTCTTATGTAACGCAATCATGGGTACAAAAGTACGAATTTTATCTTAAAGATGGTGCCGATTCACAAATTATTTGTATCTTTGCACCTGATAACACGTCAATTTGCGAGAAAACTGGAGTGGGATGAAGAAAATCCTATACACAATCCTGTATGGCCTGACCTACGCGCTGTCGCTGCTGCCCCTGAGGGTGCATTACGTGCTGTCCGACGTCATCTTCCTGCTGGTTTACCACGTATTGAGATACCGTCGCAAGTTGGTGCGCAAGAACCTGGCCGACTCGTTCCCCGAGAAGAGCGCGCCCGAGCGCTACCGGCTGGAGCGGCAGTTCTACCACTGGCTCTGCGACTATGTGGCCGAGACGGTGAAGCTGCTCAGCATCAGCGACAAGGCCCTGCTGCGCCACATCGAGTTCCGGGGCGTCGACCAGCTGGAGCAGGTCTTCGACGAGGGGCGCAACTGCGCCGCCATCCTCGGCCACTACTGTAACTGGGAGTGGCTGTCGGCCACGGGGCTCGCCTTCCGCCGCCACCCCGATGCCGTCATGGGGCTCATCTATCACCCGCTCTACAACGAGGCCTTCGACCAGCTGTTCATCGACATCCGCTCGGCCCACGGTGGCCACTGCGTGCCCAAGCAGGACATTCTGCGCCACCTGCTGACCCTGCGTCACGAGCATCGCCGCTCGCTCTTCGGCTATATCAGCGACCAGAGCCCCAAGTGGGAGAACATGCACCTGTGGCTTGACTTCCTCAACCACGACACTCCCGTCTTCACGGGAGCCGAGCGCATCATGCAGAAGATGAACGACGCCGTCTTCTACGTCGACATGGAGCGCCCCCGTCGCGGACAGTACGTCTGCACCTTCCGCCTTATAGCCGCCGAGGCAGCCCGCGAGGAGGAGTTCGCCATCACCCGCCGCTTCTTCGCGATGCTCGAACAGAGCATCCGCCGCCAGCCGGCCTACTATCTGTGGACGCACAACCGCTGGAAGCGCGGCCGCGAGGAGTTCAACCTGAAGTACGACGTCATCGATGGCAAGATCATCAGGAAGGAGGCGTTCAAATGACCCTTGTCCTGAGTCCCCGCTACGAGCAGCTGCGCCCCTTTCTGCAGCAGTTGCCTGCCGTCTTCGCACGGCAGGGGCAGGTGCTCTACGACGACCGCAACCAGGTTCGGCTGTTCGAAGTCGAGGGCCACAAGCTCGTCGTGAAGCGCTACAAGCGCCACGACTGGCTGAAGCGTATCATCTACACCTTCTTCCGCAAGAGCAAGGCGCGGCGCTCTTTCGAGAATGCCATGCAGCTGGGCGTGCGCGGATTCGTCACCCCCTGCGAGGTGGCTTACATTGAGGAGCGCTGCCTGGGGCTGGTCCGCCAGGTGTACTACGTCTGCGAGTACACACCGGCCGATCCTGTCCGCCGCCGGCTCATCGAGCAGGAGCCCTTCGACAAGCCGCTGGCCACGGCCTATGCCTGCTTCGTGGCCCGGCTGCACGAGGCCGGCGTGCTGCACCGCGACCTCAACCCCACCAACGTGCTCTTCACCGGACACGCCGGCCGCTACGACTTCGAGCTCATCGATATCAACCGCATGCGCTTCTACGACGGGCCGGTGCCCAAGGCCGAGTGCATGGAGAACCTGACGCTCTTCTACTGGCTCACCCCCGCCTACCGCTACATCCTCGACGTATATGCAGCCCAGCGCTACTGGACGGATGCCGACATAGCCGAGGCGCTCCGGGTGAAAGAGCGGCACGACCGCCGCTGGGTCCGGCGCAAACAAATCACGCATTTAGGAAAATATGAAGTATCACATTGAAATAGGTACAGTCAACAAGGCCAAGCAGGACATCGACGAGGTGTGCCGCCGCGAGGGCTTCACCAACCTGACGCGCCGCAACTTCGGCAGTGGCGGCGTGGGACGGTTTGCTACGAAGCTGGTCGGCGTGGCAAGCATCATCTGGAGGCTCAGGCGGGGCGACGTGCTCTTCCTTCAGTACCCGATGAAGAAGTTCTACTACATGGCCTGCTCGCTGGCACGCATGAAGGGTGCCCGCGTGGTCACCGTCATCCACGACCTCGGCGCCTTCCGCCGCCACAAGCTTACGCCTGAACAGGAGAACCGCCGGCTGTCGAAGACCGACTTCCTGATTGTCCACAACCCGACCATGCGCGACTACCTCGTTGAGCACGGCTTCAAGGGCGGCATCCACTGCCTGCAGATTTTCGACTACCTGTCGGAGCGCCAGCCGGCTGTCTACGCCACGCCCCATGCACCGTGGCGCATCGTCTATGCCGGCAACCTCGCCCGCTGGCGCAACGAGTTCCTCTATCGCCTCGGCGACACGCTGGACGGATGGCAGATGGACCTCTACGGAAAGGGGTTCGACACGTCGGCCGCCACCAGCCCGCAGCTTCACTGTCACGGCTTCATGGCCAGCGACGACTTCATAGCCCAGGTCGAAGCCGACTTCGGACTCGTCTGGGACGGCGACTCTCAGGAGGAGTGTACGGGCGACTGGGGCGAGTACCTGCGCATCAACGACCCCCACAAGACGTCGTTCTACCTGCGTGCCGGCATTCCCGTCATCGTGTGGAGCCAGGCCGCCATGACGCCCTTCATCCTCGAGCAGCAGGTGGGCATCGCCGTCGACGGACTGCAGCAGATAGGCCAGCGACTGGCCGCCCTCACGGCTGCCGACTACCGGCAGATGCGGCAGAACGCACAGTCAATGAGCCGCCGCCTGAACGACGGCTATTATATAAAACAAGGTATGAAGGCAGCATGTATAGAATAAGATTCATGCCCTATCGCGAGGGCCTGGCCACCATCATGCACCGCCAGACGCCCGGTCACAGCCTGCGCTCACAGGACGGGCGCTATGAGTTCTGCCTCGACGACACAATGGACGAGGCCGACTTCTGGGTGGTTCAGGGCAAGGGCGTGCGCCAGGTGCAGACCTGCCGCGTGGCTCCCGAGAACACCATCCTGCTCACCACCGAGCCCCACTCCGTGCTGGTCTACCCCCAGCGCTACATCGACCAGTTCGGCCTCGTCGTCAGCTGCCAGCA
Organism: Prevotella sp.; assembly: GCA_017395215.1. Lineage (GTDB taxonomy): Bacteria > Bacteroidota > Bacteroidia > Bacteroidales > Bacteroidaceae > Prevotella. The sequence continues at coordinate 29,510 of JAFPVW010000128.1, forward strand.
GCAGCTGCGCCACCGCAACGTCAGGTACGGGCCGGCCATCCTGCCCTGGTTTGTGGGCTACAAGCCCGACGGCCGCGGCGGCTACACCTTCACCGAGGACTACGACTCGCTCTCGCTGTCAGCGGCACCGCCGCCGAAGGAGAAGCTCATCTCCGTCATCACCAGCAACAAGGCCTTCACCCGTGGCCATCTCGACCGCATCAAGTTTGTCGAGCAGCTGAAGGCGCGCTTCGGCGACCGTATCGACGTCTTCGGCCGCGGCTTCCGCCCGTTCGACGACAAGTGGGACGTGCTGCGCCCCTACAAGTATCACGTCGCCATCGAGAACTCGTCGGAGCCCTACTATTGGACGGAGAAGATTGCCGACTGCTACCTCACCGGCACGTTCCCTGTCTATCACGGCTGTACCAACCTGTCCGACTATTTCAGGCGCGAAGCCTTCGAGCCTATCGACATCCGCCGGCCCGAGGCAGCCATCCGCACCATCGAGGCGGTCATCGACAGTGGCCGCTACGAAGCCTCGGCAGCCGTCCTTGGCGAGATGAAAAGTCGGGTGCTGGGCGAATACAACATGTTTGAGTATGCCGCCCGCCTCTGCGACCAGCTCAACCCCGACGCCCCCAAGCAGCTGGTGTCCATACAGCCCTGCCGGTCGGGGCTCGACTGGCACAACTTCGTGAATTACACGGTTAAGAACAACTATTACAAACTGCTGACCAAATGTCATTACTGGAAGAACGGAGAGACCCTGAGCTCCAGCGGTGCCTGTTAGGCATACTGGAGGCCATCGACCGCGTGTGCCGCGAGCACCGTCTGCGCTACTACCTCATTGCCGGCACCTGCCTGGGAGCCATTCGCCACAAGGGCTTCATTCCCTGGGACGACGATGCCGACGTCGGTATGCCCCGCCCCGACTACGACGTGCTCATTGCCCATGCCAGCGAGTGGCTGCCCGAGGGCTACGAGCTGGTGAGCGGCGAGACCGATCCCCGCTATCCCTATTTCTTCGCCCGCATACAGGATGCCCGCACCACCTATGTCCTGCGGCGGCAGTTCGACTTTGTCGGCGGACTGCCCGTCGACCTTTACCCGCTCGACGGCATGACCGGCAGCCCCCTGCGCCGCTGGTGGCACTACGTGCGGCTGAGCCACGCCAAGAAGCTGCTTTACTTCTGCCTCGTCGACCCCTACAAACACGGGCACGGGCCCCGCAGCTGGCTGCCGCTGCTGGTCCGCCGCCTCCACAGTCCGGCCTCGCTCCACCAGCGGCTGCGGCGCCTGCTGACGGAGTTCGGCTACGACGAGTCGAGCCTCGTTGCCGACCACGACTACAAGTATCCGAAAGGCGTCTTTCCGAAAGAGGTGTTCGGCCAGCCACTGGCCGTGCCCTTCGAGGACACGGAGCTGACGACGGTTGCCCAGCCCGACTCCTACCTGCGCCAGCTTTACGGCAACTATATGGAACTTCCCAAGACCTTGCCTCCACAGAACTACCGGCTTCTCGACCTGGAGAAGCCCTACCGGGAGTTTACGGACGAACCCGCCCGAACGTCTTCACGCTGACATACCTTCGCCAGAGGTTCAGCCGGCGCTTCTCGGGGACACCGTGACGGGCAATGAAGTCGCATGCTCCCTGCAGCATCCGCTCGGCGCAGCGGCCGTCGGTGTACGGGTCGTAATTCGCTATCACCCATTTTCTCCGCTCTGCCAGCTCGCGGCTGTCGAACAGTTCGTCGTAGGCCGCCAGCAGCTGTTCCGGTTCGTTGATATTCTTCCAGTAAGGGTCTGTCGAGACGGTGTTGAGTGTCACCACGGGCTTGTCTAACAGCAGCATCTCGTAGATGGTCGACGACGTGTCGCTCACCATCGCGTCGGCCATCAGCATATACTTCGTAATGGCGAAGTCTCTTTCGAAGACGATGTTCAGGCGGCTGCCGGCCAGCTGCCTGTATTCGTCGACCCACTCCTGCTGTGTCAGCGGATGCAGCTTGATGAGCAGCAGCACGCCCCGCTCGTCGACGAGTCTCACGAGCTGCTCCTTAATCTTCGGCAGCGACGTCAGCCGGGGCGAGAACGTCGGGGCATAGAGCACGATGCGCTGGCAGCCGTGCTCGCGCAGCAGCCGCTCGCGCTCGGCGTCGAAGTCGTGACGGTGGCGGGCTGTCCAGTCCTGCCTCGTCCACCCCGTCTCCAGCACCTCGAAGTCGCTGCGTCCCTTGCGCAGCTTCTCAAACTCGCGGGTGAAGTAAGGTCCCTGCGTCATGTAGATGTCGTAGTAGTTGCGGATGCGGAACTGGTCGCGCTTCTCGGCTGCATAGCCGTGGAAGATGCTGCACTTCACGCCGTTCAGGTAGTAGGGCACGATATTGCCCGGCGCGAAGACGGCATCGGGATGGAAGTCGTGGGCCTGCTGCATGCTGTGTGTCCACCTCACGCTGTCCTTCAGCGGGAAGTCGGGAATCTTCGGCTCGTGAACATACCACAGCACTTCGTTGCCTCCCTGCCTGTCGGCCTCCTCCTGCAGCGGTCCGAGGATGTCGACCGCATATTTGTTCTCGCAAAACAGTAGTATTTTCATCGCTTATATTTTTATTGGGTTTATATTCAACTTTCACTCCCACATCTCCTGCAGCACGGCAAAGGAGCGCAGCTCGGGGAAGTCGGGCAGGTGGATGCGGTAGTAGGTCAGCGCTATGTCGAGCAGGCGCAGGCGGTCGTGGCGCGACAGCCGGAACAGGTGCATCGTCTGGTAGTCCATGCGCATCATCAGCTGCACCTTCTCGGCCTCCTCGGGCATGAGGTAGTCGCGATGGAGCGGCGTCTGCTGCGAGAAGGTGGAGGCGCGCAAGTCGAAAAAGCTGCCGGGACTGTAGCCGTCGAGGTTGGGCGTGAAGCCTAAGAAGCGTGCCATGCGCATCAGGAAGACCAGGTGGAAGTTGGCCACGTGCCCGTCGGCACCGTCAATCCACTGCAGGCTGCTGGCCACGTAGTCGAACAGCGGCTCGTTGCGCTGCTCACCCTTCAGGGCGTGGTAGAGAAACTCGGCCAGGAACAGCGTGATGGAGAGCTTTGTCGGGTCGGTCTGCAGCGACGCGAGCGGCGTCAGTATGGCGGCATTGTGCAGTTTCTGCAGCTGCATGTTCGGCCGCACGTCGGTCTCGATGCTGAGCAGCGTCAGCGGCTGAAACAACTGCTTCTTCAGCTTGCCCCGCGAGGTCTTCGGCAAGTGTATGATAAACGACAGGCGCCCGCAGGCGCGGGTGAACATATCTATTATCATCCGCGTCTCGCCGTACTTCAGGGCATGCAGCACAAGGGCCTCTGTCTTGGTGTTCATACGCTGCAAAGATAGCTATTTTTCATGGAAGACGCATTTTTCTTTAAGAAAATTTGGCTGTTTAAGAAAAAAGCAGTACCTTTGCACCCGCTTTTTACGCCATCGTGAATCGAAAACGCGCAAATCGTAAATAGCATGGTCCCTTCGTCTATCGGTTAGGACGAGAGATTTTCATTCTCTAAAGAGGAGTTCGACTCTCCTAGGGACTACCACTGCCAAATCTGTCATCTGCACAGCCAAGTGCTACCGGCGAAAACCGGGATAAGGTGGCGGAGGGCTCAGTAGAGTCAGCCCAGGGCGGTCGCTCACGACGCAAGACCCACAGGCTTTGGCACTTAACAACAAACAACTAACAATTAAACAAAAAAATGGCAAACCACAAATCATCCCTGAAGAGAATCCGTCAGGAAAAGAAGAGAGCAATTCACAACAAGTATTATGCAAAGACCATGCGCAACGCCGTACGCAAACTGCGCGCCATGACAAACAAGGACGAGGCTGTAGCCCTGTACCCGAAGGTGCAGAAGATGCTTGACAAGCTGGCCAAGACCAACATCATCCACAAGAACAAGGCCGCCAACCTGAAGTCGAGTCTCTGCCTGCATATCAACAAGTTAGGATAAGCTCCGATTATATTGAACACATGCCTGGGGGCTGCTACCGCGGTAGCAGCCCCCTGTTCGTAAACGTTTTCAAGTAAAAAAGCGGGGAAATGCTTGCACCATTGAATTATTATTCGTACCTTTGCCCGCAATCAGAGAATCTGAAACATTAAAATTACTAATTTAAACTAATAAACAAATGAAAAAACTCTTTACTTTATTGACGCTTGCGCTGATGTCGATAGGGTCGGCGTGGGCAGACGGTACCGTCGAGGCAGCCAAGAATGTTGATTCGAAAAACAAAGATTTGGTTGGGACTTGTTACACAATTCCCGGTACTTATATTGCAGGAGCTGGTGGTGAAGCAGCTGGCGATATGAAGAATAAAGGTATTAAACTAAGAACAGGCAGTGATGGCTCAAGAGTTGTGTTTAAAGTAAATACTGGTTATGTTATTACAGACTTCAAGCTTTATGGTATTTCAAACTATGCTTTAGCAGCAGGTGCAAGCGAGCCTTGCATTTCAGTGACAAAGGTTGAGGTAGACGAGACGGAGACTGACCAGACGGGTACTGGTGTTTTCCCGGCCAAAGGTTCATCTACGTCAGGTAGTGTGCTTTTGGAGAGTATTAATGCCACGGATTCTATTGTTATCTATTTCAACAACGAAAATGCTAGTGGAAACCAGATTAATGCCTACTACGAATTGACGTGGGAGAAAGCTGTTTCGTCAGTCCCCTTACAGACGGCTGTCACTCCGGCGTCTGCCACTATCTCCGTAGGTCAGACAACAACGTTAACAGGCGAGTTTTCTGGTGGTAATTTTACTGGCCAGTGGGTGAGCAGCGACGAGGACGTAGCTACCGTATCAGCCGACGGCAAGGTAACAGGTGTTGCTGCTGGAACTGCTAATATTACGTACCAGTGGGCTGAAGACCAAAGTGAGGATGCCTACAAGGCTTCTGCTGCAATAACCGTAATTGATGCTCCGCTGGGCACCAAAGTATCTCCAGCAGCTGCCGCAATCGCTATTGGTAAGGATATTACACTGACAGGTAGCTTCACTGTCGGTGAGTTCCAGGGAGAATGGGTGAGCGACAATGAGAATATAGCCACTGTCTCAGACGCAGGCGTAGTGACTGGTGTTGCTGAAGGTACGGCTAACATTACGTTCCAATGGAAAGACGATCAGAGCGAGGACGCTTACAAAGCCACGGCTGCTGTTACCGTTGTTGATGCAACCGGAGCAACCTTTGACAAGGAGTTATGCACCGCTGTCAAAACATACGACTTTGCCAATTGGGGAGCAACAACGCTGGCTATTGGCGATAAAGCTGGATCTATTTGGAATCAGGCCAATTCTCAGAATAACGACGTTTTCTGGTGCACCAATGAGGGACTTGAGAACCTGGCCATTCAGGCCGTTTTAAGTAATAATAGGGGCTTCTCAATAAACGACAATGGACTTTATGAGGGAAGCGGTGCTGGCCGCTGCGCTGCTATTGGCGGAATTAAAAAGGGCCAGTATGTTGAGTTTAACCACAACAGCGAAACGAGCTTCTATACCAAGAGCGATAAATCTGATGATGGTATTCTTAAGCTGGCATGCGTAGCCGAGAAGGGTCATCATGTTTATTATGCTGTTGAAGATGGTATGATTGGTTTTGAACTTGCCAAGAATCATTACGTTACAAGTATTGTCATCTACGAGGCTATAGACTTGTCGGGTGAACCCACCGAACTGTCTTTCGCACAGGAGGAGGTCAATGCCGCTTTAGGTGAGTCGTTCACAGCTCCTACACTGTCAGCTACGCCCTCTGACCTGACTGGTATCGAATACAGTAGCTCTAATGAAAAAGTTGCTACGGTAGATGCAGAAACAGGCGACGTCACTCTTGTAGGTCTTGGTTCTGCCACGATAACAGCCAGATTTGCTGGTGACGACACCTACAATCCCTCGTCAGCATCTTATAAACTGAACGTTACCATGGCCGCTATTGACAGCAAGACATGGGACTTCTCAACATGGGACGACGAAGGAAACTTCGACATCACTGAGACTACCATAATCGACGGCCTTCAGGTTGCCGCAACTGAAAGTGGCAAAGTAGGCATCAATAGCAACGTCCTGAAGTTCGGTGGCACTGGTGCTGCCACTCAGCGTCACATCCGCTTCAGAATTGCAGAGGGCACACACCTTATCACGATTGTGGCCAAGCATGGTGGCAGTGGCGACCCCCGCCCCCTGCGTATGTCGTTTGGTACTTTTGGCACAGACCCTCAGGAGTGGAGCATGACAGCTGGTGCAAGCCCCGCAACGCTCTACTACACCTATAACGGCGACGAAACCGATGTCTACATCTACAGCGGCAATTCTGGTATTAACTTGAGCAGCGTGAGCGTCAGTTCCACCGACGAAGTGCCTGTAATGGTAGCCACTGACAAGGCAACTTATGTCACACCGTTCGACATGGACTTCTCGGCCATCGAAGGCCTGAAGGCCTACGTGGTGTCAGAGGTGACTGCCACTTCCGCTACGCTTGAGGAGGTTGGCGCAGTGCCCGCCAATACCCCTGTGCTACTTGAGGGCAAGGGCATGTTCACTGTTCCTGTAGCCTCGTCGGCATCAGCACCAGCCGCCAATGAACTGAAGGCTGGTTCGGCTACGATGGCCGATGGCGACTACATCCTGAAGGGTGGCAAGTTTGTCCGTGCCACTGCCGAGAGCGTTCTGCCCGCTGGCAAGGCCTACATAAGTGTTCCCGCTGGCGCGCGCGAAATAGAGTTCGTGTATAGCGGTGCTACTGCCATCAGCGAGCTGAAGGGTGCTGAGGTTGACGATGCCGTCTATAATCTGAGCGGTGTGCGTGTGAAGAGTGCCCAGAAGGGAGTCTACATCCTGAACGGAAAGAAGATTGTGAAATAAACAGGTAAAAACATTATAAACGAGAAGAATATGAAAAAGATATATTTGCAGCCACAGACAGACGTGGTAGACGTAGAGTTAGAAGAGATGATTGCCGCTTCTGTTGGCATTGACTCAGAGTCAACTCCGATTGATGCACCCGGAGCTGAATCCCGCGAACTCTTCGACATTATACTGCTCGACGAATAATCCCAACGGGAATATAGCAAGAAAGAGGGGGATGCACCGCAGCGTGGTGCATCCCCCTTTCTTGGTAAGCCAAACGTCAGTCGCGGCACTGACGTTTCACTTCGTCCGGGCTAATACCCAGGCTTTCGGCTATTGATTCTTCTGACTGCCCCATCTTGAGCAGCAACTTGATAGTAATCTGTAGCTGTCCGTCTTTCTCTGCGAGCTGTCCGTCTTTCTCTGCGAGCTGTCCGTCTTTCTCTGCGAGCTGTCCGTCTTTCTCTGCGAGCTGCCCGTCTTTCTCTGCGAGCTGGCTGTCCTTTTCGGCGAGTTGACCGTCCATTTCGGCGAGTTGTGCGTTCATCTCGGCCATTTTCCTTTCGCCATAGTACAGCTTGCTCTCCTGCTCCTTGATGATGGAGTAATACTCGTCTTCGACCATCATGTCCTGGCGCATGTCAATGTCGGCGGCAGCAGCCGTTAGGCGGTAGAGTATGCGCTGCATGTCGCTGTCGCTGCTGTCGTAGACGCTGTCGTCGAAGTTCAGTGTGTGCTGGTTCTTCTTGTCGGCACGTGTCTGGTCAAACACGCTCAGTACCTCGTCGAGGCGGTTGTTTATCTGGCCGTGAAGGCGTGGAATCTGTACGATAACACTGTCGTGTACGAGACTCTCCACAAACGGGTTCGGCATCCCCTTTGTCACGATACGGTCGTTATAGTCGAATGACTGATGGCGCACGTAGAGAACCGGCTCCTCAATGTCGCCAAGGGTATGCCCCAGCAGATAGACCGTCACCATGGGCAGTGCATGCCTGTCGGCACTGTCCTCCACGATGTTGCGCGGGTCCTGATACTGCGAACCCACATACTGACGGAAGCGGAGGGTCTCCGTGGGAAGCCAGTTCTTCTGCAGTTCGACAAGTATCAGCTCCTCGCTACCATCAGACTTCAGGATGGTGGCGCCGAAGTCGATGCGAAACACCGACAACAACTCTCGCTGGCCGTTGCTGTACTCATGGGGACGCATGTCGACCTCTATGATGTTTTCCTTCAGGAGTGCCGACAGGATGGTGCGTGCTATGCGCTTGTCTTCCATCAAGTATTTGAATACTGCATCGTAGATGGGATTTGCTATTGTCATATCGTCATGGTGTTTGAGTATACTGGTTGCAAAGTTACGAATAATTATCCGGACTGCCAAGCGAAAGCGAAAGAAATTACGTTCACAGCAGCTCGGGCAGCTGGTAGAGGCGGGTGCTGTTCGAGCCCTTGATGAGGATGTGGTAGCCTTGGGGCTGGTTAGCCTGGATGGCGGCCTTCACCTCGTCGACGTCGGCGAACTTGCGGTAGGGGCAGTCGATGGCCTGGAACTCAGAGCCGACGAGCCATACCTCGTCGAGACCGATTTCACCGATGAAATCAACGATTTTCTGGTGCTCCTTGCGGCTCGACTTGCCCAGTTCGCCCATCATGCCGAGTATGACCATCTTGGGGCTGCCGTCCATCAGCCGGAAGTTCTCGAGGGCGGCACGCATGCTGGTGGGGTTGGCGTTGTAGGCATCTACGACGAGGCTGTTATGCTCGGTGACGGTCAGCTGCGAGCGGTTGTTCGACGGCTTGTAGGCGGCCAGCGCGCTGTTGATGTCGGCAGGGTCGACGCCGAAGTTCAGTCCCACGGCGATGGCGGCCAGCATGTTGTCGATGTTGTAGGCACCGATGAGCTGCGTCTGCACCTCGTACCACTGCGGCTCCTCGCCACGGTCCTCGAGGTTCGAGTCGCTCTCGCGCCAGCGGAAGCGCAGGAAGGGGTTGCAGGCAATGACCTCGCCCGTGGTGCAGTCGCCGGCGTTCTCAGGGTTGGTGCTGTAGGGAGCCACCCATACCGTGTCGGGCAGTATGTCCATCAGCCGCTCGTTGTCGGCATTGATGAAGACCAGGCTCTCGCCGCGCCGGCCGAGGAAGTCGTAGAGCTCGCCCTTGGTCTTCACGACGTTGCGGAACGAGCCAAAGCCCTCAAGGTGGGCGCGGCCCACGTTGGTAATCAGTCCGCAGGTAGGCTCGGCAGTCTCGGCCAGTGTGCGGATGTCGCCGGGGTGGCTGGCCCCCATCTCGATGACGGCGATGTCGTGGTCCTTGGTCAGTCGCAGCAGCGTCTTGGGCACGCCTACGTCGTTGTTGAAGTTGCCCTGCGTGTAGAGCACGTTATACTTCTGGCTGAGCACGGTGGCTACGAGCTCCTTCGTGGTGGTCTTGCCGTTAGTGCCGGTGATGCCGATGACGGGGATCTGAAACCGGCGGCGGTGCTCGCGCGCCAGGTCCTTGAAGGTCTGGAGGCAGTCGTCTACGACGATGAGGCGCTCTTGCAGCGGCAGCGCCGCTGCACAGCCGACAGAAGGGGCGTCGACGATGGCGTAGGCGCAGCCCTGCTCGAGGGCTTTGAGGGCGAACTGGTTGCCGTCGAAGCGGTCGCCTTTCAGGGCGAGGAAGATGCTGCCCTCGGGGCAGTCGCGGCTGTCGGTAGTGATACACGGGTGCTCCTGATAGAGCTTGTATAGTTCCTTGATTGTCATATTTATTATAGATTTACTTTAGTCACAGAGCACAAGGCTGCTTTTCCCTTAGGGAGGTGAGTGTAGCTATTCGAAAAACATGCTGCAAAGGTACACATTATTCGCGAATTTAGCATACTATCGCCATTTTTTTAATAGAATATGTGGTCGTTTCACAGTTTTTCCGTACTTTTGCAGATATAAAAGACCGAAAGTAAAAAAACGACAGAAGATGAAGATTTGCGTTTTTTGTTCTGCCAACGAGCAGATAGACCCCGACTTCTTCAGTGCGGCGGAGGAACTGGGGCATTGGGCCGCCACGAACGGCCACGTCATCGTCTACGGCGGCGTGAACCAGGGGCTGATGGAGCGACTGGGCCGCGCTGCCCACGAGGCCGGCGGCCGCACCATCGGCGTGGTGCCCACCATCGTCGAGAAGACGGGGCGCACGAGCCAGTATGTGGAAATAGAGATTCCCTGCGACAACCTCACCGACCGCAAGCAGCTGATGATGGACCAGGCCGACCTGTTCGTGGCGCTGCCCGGCGGCATCGGCACCCTCGACGAGGTTTTCACCGTCGCTGCCTCGGCCACCATCGGCTACCACCAGAAGCCGGTCATCCTCTACAACCTGAAAGGATTCTGGAACCCGCTCATCGCCCTGCTCGACGACCTCGGGCAGCGCGGCATGGTGCGCGGCGAGTGGCGGCAGTACATCCGCGTGGCCACGTCGATCGACGAATTGCAGCACTGGTTGTGAATCACGGGAAACACCCTACACTTCCGACACTTCCTACACTTGTTGAATTTTCTTAGGTGTAGGAAGTGCAGGAAGTGTAGGGTAAAAAGTGCGAATGACAACTATAATAGGAGAAAGCAGGGGGAGATTCAGCGAGAATGCTGAATCACAACGGCCTCGAAGAGGGGGAACCGACACTTGAACCGACACCTTGACAAAACCCGCCGCCTTTTGAGTAAAAGGCGGCGGGTTTTTGGAAAAAAGCGGCGGGTTTTGGGAAAAAAGCGGCGGGTTTTGAGTGAAACCCGGCGGGTTTTGGAGAAAAGGCGGCGGGTTTCGGGTGACCTGTTCTGCCGGTTCTACTGTCGGGTGAGCACCACCTGCATGGCGTTGAACTTCGTGGCAGCATCGACGAACTCCAGGATCCGGGACCAGTTGGCCACCGGTTCGCGGGCGTGCTCATAGCGCTTGACGACCGTCAGACGGAGCCGGCCGCCACTCACCTCGGCCTTGGCCTCGAAACGTCCGCAACTGGTCGCGACCGCCGTGTTAAGCGGCTGGAGACTCTCGGGCGTCACGGTGTAGCCCTCGGGCAGCCCGACCTCAACGTCATAGCGCACGTTGGAAGCCCTGAACTCATAGACGACATCGTCGGTGCGCTGGCGGTCATTGCCCTCAATCTTACGCTGCTGGGCAATGAGCCGCCCTACTGACAGCACCAGGTCGGGGCCGGCTCGCTTCACCAGTCCGTCAACCTTATAGGCCGTGTGCATACGGAACTGCGAACTGTCGGCGCGGAAGCCGATGCAGTCGGTGCCGTAGTCCCTGACGTCGCTAACCTCGGTGCCATGGTATTCCTCGGCCTCAGCCTCGTAGTATTTCCGCTCCTTCTCGCGCTGCAGGCGCCGCCATTCGGCCATGTCGTCGCGCTCCTTCTTGCCGACCAGATCCTCAAGCGTCTTGTCGGTCCCCAAGTAGCGGTTGAAGGCAGCCAGCAGGTCTTCGGTCAATGCGAACGTCCTGCACCAGGGCTCCTTCGACGCCCCCGTGGCTCTGACCTCCCGGCGGCAGCAGAGCGTGGTGCCGTCGAGCGTGGCCTTCAGGGCGACGGTCTCGGTGTTGTCGTCGGCCGTGCTCTGCGGCAACGTCATCAGTTGGTCGATGCCGTTGTCGACGACGGCCTTCCGCCCCTGCAGCTGCGAGGGCACGGTGAAGGGCGCCATCTCGTAGGTCGGGGCGAAGAGCGTCTTGTCAATGCTCTTCACGTAGAGTCCCCAGGTGGTGTTGCCGTAGCTGATGAGCTGGTCGATGGGCTCATGTGCATTGTCGGTGGTGAAAAGCTGATGGCCGACGATGCCGGCCTTGAGCATCGCCTGGCGGAGCATCGCCAGGAAGACGCCGGCGTTCATGGTGCCCGTCCGGCTGAACAGCAGGTGGTAGTAGAGTCCGGTGTAGAGCCGCGCCACGTGCTCCTCCTTCGGCAGGTTCATGGCGGCCAGCGCGTTGCAGTATTTCTTCCATTGCGTGGCTTCCTTGCCCGAGAGTCCGCCCCGCTCGAAGTTGGCCTTCTTCAGGAAAGCCTTGTCGTCGTCGACCATCAGCTGGTAGTCGGGGTTGGCCTGCAGGCCCTTCTTCACCGTCGAGGGCGGTGCCCACTGCCCCTTCAGGTAGCGGCCAGTGATGTAGAGCATGGTCATCGGCGACTGGCTCGACGGCTCATACCAGAACGACGGTTCGGCCTCGGCGGCCTTTGTCGTCTGCACGTCGAGCACGATGTTGCCGTTCTCGTCGGTACTTTGGCTGAAGTCGGGCGCACCGTTGAGCGTGCGGTACTGGGTGGTCATCGTGGGGTCGATGACGCAGTGAATCTGATAGGAGAGCTGGGGATAGTGCTCGCGGAAGCGGAAGACGAAGGGGTTGGTGCTGCGCTCGTTGAGCTGGCTGACGGAGTAGGTGAAGACGTCCATCAGGTCGCCCACCTGCAGGTCGGGCACGGCCAGCTTGCTGCGCTCCTCCTTGCCCTTCCGGCCTTCTGCCGTACGGACGTAGTCGTCGGTACTGACCTCCCTGACGGTGCCGTCGGGCTTGATGATTCTGATGCCCAGCATCGCCTGCTGCTTCTCCTTGCCCCAGAAGCCGTATCCGCGCGAGATGCTCATAAAGTCGAACTGCGAGAAGCGGTCGCGCGCCGCCTCGTCGTTGATGGCCACCAGCGTGCGGTAGCAGTAGCTGACCGACACCTGGTGCATGGCCTGCCAGGTGAGCAGCAGCATGGCGATGTCGGCCTTGAGGTGCTGGTCGACGACGAGTTCTTCGTAGGCAGCGAGCGTGACGACGGAGTGCTGCCGGTAAGCCTCGGGGCAGGCCTTCTGGCTGAAGGCGGGCAACGGCTTAGCCCAGACCTCACGCCTGACCTGTTCGGCCCACTGCTGGTAGTTGTCGCGGTCGTCGGCGGCAGCAGTGCACCACAGCGCTGCCAGTGTCGCCAGTGTCAAGATGTAGCGTTTCATGTGTGTGTTATCCTTTTTTTGTTAGTACCAATTGTTCGTTGCAGGCGTCGTTCCAGTGCTTCAGCGCCTCGTTCCACTGGGGCAGCTGGTCGCGGCGGAGCCTGCGCCGTGAGACTTCCATCACCTTGCGGAAGACGACCCGTCGGCCGTCGGCCCGGAACGTACACGACAGCACGCCCACGGGTGTCTCGATGCGGCAGCCCTCGGGCAGCCACTTCACAGCCAGCGTGTCAGGCACGGTGAGTACCACCTCCCTGACCATGCGGAAGCGGAAAGGCAGCTCCACGTCGTTCTGGCGTTTGAGGGTGTCGATGGGCGTGGCCATCATATCGTTGTGGGGATCCAGCTCGACGTACAAGTCCTGCCCGCTTACGGTCACGGCCTGTCGGTCGTCCAGCGTACCCGCCAGCCTGAGCGTGTCGCCCCACGTCCACTGGCTGTCGCTCACCGTCCGGTGCCCGTCGGCGGCGTTGAGCAGCCTTTCGGCATACCGTCTGCGCTCGTCGGCCCTTCTGGCATGATAGCCTTCAGCCATAAGCGATTTCAAATCGCCCCGCCACTCAGCGTCGGCCTTGATGTGCAGCGCGGTGCCTGTCAGACGGGCGTCGTAGTGCAGGCTGTCGGCCGAGGCGGCGGGCGGCAGTACGGGCACGGTGAGCATCAGGCAGTTGTCGCCGTCCTCGACACAGGCCTGCCGGCCCTGCAGACTATTGGGTATGAAGCCGAAGGGCGCATACCTGGCGGTGGCATCGAGGAAGAGCGTGTCGGCCTGATGGAAAAGGACGCAGATAACATGGTTGTAGGCCGCCGGGGTAGGAATCTCGTCAGCAGTCCAGTCGATGTGGTCACCGGCACCGATGTCGGCCAACCGTGCGTCAAATCCCTGCGCCTTGAGCAGCGTCTTCAGCAGCAGTGCCATGCCCTTGCAGTCGCCGTAGCGCTTGCGCACCACCTCGGCGGGACGGTCGGGCGTAAAGGCTGCCGTTCCGGCCTCATAGGCCACGTACCTGATGTTCTGCTGTACCCAGGCCAGCGAGGCCGCTATGCGCTCGGCGTCGGTTCTGCAGACGGCGGTAGCAGCGGCTATGATTGAGTCGCGCTGCGGCAGACTGCAGTCCACCAGCGTCTGGGCGTGTCCCCAGCGGTAGAGGTCGGTGGCGTCCTTGAACGCCCCGACGACAAACAGCATCGGGCGCAAGGTCGGGGCATGCGGCATCAGCGGCTCGCTCTTCAAGGCGGGCTGGTCGGTGACGGTGTAGACGATGGTCGGCCGGCCCTGCTTGTCGGTGGTCGTGCTGCGGCTGATGTTGGGCGTCAGCCGCCGTTCCACGATGCGGTAGCCGTCGGGCAGTGTCAGCGACACCGTCTTGTGGCGCACGAAGTAGGTGTCGTCCAAGTAGATCTGCGTCAGCTGACGGGCGTCGTGGAAGGTGCGCTCGAAGCGGGCCGTCGCCGACTTCCCCTTGCGGGATAGGTCGAGGGTGAAGTAGCACACCTTCGAGTCGTCGAAGAAGATGTTCTCCGGGCTCACGCTTTTGTACTGGGCAGTGGAGATGCCGGTGGCCGAGGCGCGGTCGATGCTGACCGAGCCACCATAGAGAACGAAGGGCTGCACCACCCCGCCCATCCGCTCGGCCGTGTAGGTGGCAGTCTGACGATTCTTGACCTCAAGCTGTCCGTCGTCGGCAAGCTGGAACACATAATCGTCACTGCCTTGACTGATGACGATGAGGTCGTCGTCGGTCTGGGCAGTGACGTTAAGAGGGAGTGTGCAGAGCACGATTGCCAGCAGGCGGGCTGCTTGACCTTTCAGTAGCATAAGAGAGCGTTACTCAGCCAGCAGCCGCTCGGCCATGACGCGCCCGAGGGCTTCGCACTGGGCGAGGGTGTCGGCATTGAGGGCCTGCTTGATTTCAACAGGCTCGCCGACGGGCTCGTAGTGCAAACGCTCGTCGTTCCACTTCGTGATTTCGCTCACGGCCTTCGAGGCCCAGCTGAACGAGCCGAACCAGCCGAAGAGGCGGCCCTTGATGTCCTTCTGCGACAGTTCGTCGAGCAGGACGTTCATCTCGTGGTAGAGACCGGTGTTGTAGGTGGGGGCGCCGACGATGAGTCCACGGTAGCGGAACAGGTCGCGGATGATATAGGAGTGGTGGGTCTTCGAGACGTTGTACATCACGATGTTCTTCAGACCGGCCTGGGCGGCGGCGCGGGCAATGACCTCGGCGGCGCGCTCGGTGTTGCCGTACATCGTGCCGTAGCAGATGACGAGGCCCGGCTCGGCCTCATAGCGCGAGAGGCGGTCGTAGATGCCGATGACCTTCCCGACGTACTCGTGCCAGACGGGGCCGTGGGTGGAGCAGATGTAGTCGACCTTGACGCCGGCGAGCTTCTTGAGGGCCATCTGCACGGGCGTGCCGTACTTGCCGACGATGTTGGAGTAGTAGCGCGTCATCTCGAGCCAGAAGGTGTCGCAGTTCATCTGCTCGTCGACGTAGGCGCCGTTGAGGGCGCCGAAGCAGCCGAAGGCGTCGCCGGAGAAGAGTACTGTTTGTTGCTGTAATACAGCAACAGACGGGACGGTGGCCAGCGTCATCATCGTCTCGGGCCAGTGGACCATCGGGGTGAGGACGAACTGGAGCTGGTGGGCGCCGAGGGCGAGGGTGTCGCCGTTCTTCACCTCGTGGAGGCCGGTGGTCAGGCGGTAGAAGCCGGCCATCATGTCGAAGGTCTTCTTATTGCCGATAATCTCGATGTTGGGATAGAACTGGCGGAGCAGGGCCAGCGAGCCGCTGTGGTCGGGCTCCATGTGGTTGACGACGACGTAGTCGATGGGACGGTCGCCGATGACCTCGCGGATGTTCTCGAGGAAGGGCATGAAGAAGTCGACCTCGACGGTGTCGATGAGGCAGACTTTCTCGTCGTCGATGATGTAGGCGTTATAGCTCACGCCGTTGGGGAGGGGCCAGAGGCCCTCGAAGAGCGTCTTGTTGCGGTCGTTGACGCCGACGTAGTAGATTTTGCTGGTGATTTCTTTCATATTGTTGGGGTTATTTATGGGCTGGATGGGCAATGTGGGGTTATTGGGGGAGGCGCATCTTGGCGGCGAAGTCGGGGTCGATGCTGTTGTTCAGCGTCTGGCAGCAGTTGGCCGAGAAGGCCTGGGCGCAGGCCATGATCTGGTCCCACTGCTGCTCGGTGAACCCACGCTCGATATCGTCGCGGGTGATGCCGTAGCGGATGAGGCCGTAGACGAAGCCGGCGTTGAAGTTGTCGCCGGCACCGATGGTGCTGACGGTCTCAGTAGGCGGCACGGGGTACTGCTTGCTGAAGCCCTGCTCGGCCCTCACCTCGACGGGCTGGGCACCACGGGTGTAGATGAACTTCTTGGTATAGAACGAAATCTCGGAGCGGTAGACGCTGTCGGCATCGTTCTTGTTGTACATCACCTGGAAGTCCTCGTCGGAGCCGCGCACGATGTCGGCCAGCTCGAAGTTCTCGAGCAGGTTCGACGTTACCTTGACCAAGTCGCTCTTATGCGACGCACGGTAGTTGACGTCGTAGTAGAGGATGGCCCCGCGCTGACGGGCGTACTCGAGGAAGCCCTGCACCTGCGGGCGCACCACGGGATTGATGGCGAAGAACGAGCCGAAGAGCACGACGTCGTTCTCATTGACCTCGGGGTTGACGAAGTCGAGCTGGTCGTGGGGATGGTCCTTGTAGAAGATGTAGTCGGCATTGTTCTGCTCGTCGAGGAAGGCGAGCGAGATGGGCGACTTCGAGTCGGGGAAGACGCAGACGTTAGAAGCGTCGACGCCATTCTCCTCGAGATAGCTGATGACGCGCCGGCCCACGCGGTCGTTGCCGGCCTCGCTGATGAACATGGTGCTGACGCCGGCGCGCCCCAGCGAGATGACAGAGTTGAAGGCCGAGCCGCCGGGCACGGCCTGTATGGGCTGCTCGCCCTTGAAGATGATGTCGAGAACCGTCTCGCCTATTCCTATTACTTTGCGCATACTTTACACGTTTAGGCTGCAAAGTTACGAATAAAGATGGTAAAAGAGGAAAGTGAAGCGTGAAAAAGTTAAAAATACGTGCGAAAAACCATGTATTCTGCATCGGCTTCAATACGGAAGGTGGTGCCAAGAGCCTCGTTGAGCGTCCCCTGCCAGAGTTGCTGGTAAGGGTATGCCTGCCACTTCAGCCCCTCGGAGACGAGACGGGTGCAGCCGAAGTTGAAGAGACTGACCTGCTGGCCGGGCATGGAGTCGAACGTTGCCGAGCCGGAGGCAGGGACGAACCAGCCGTCGTCGGTAGCCATCAGTACGTCGAGGCCGAAGTCGCGGTAGTAGCGCATGAGCAGGGCAATGTTGCCAAGGGTATGGTCCTCGCGGCGGCCCGTGGCACCGAGGTAGGCGAGGCGTCGCAGCCCGCGGGCCATGCAGTGGCGCGTAGCCTTTGTCAGGTCGTTGTCCTCCTGCTCGCTGACCTGCATCAGGCGCTGGCGCAGATCGTCGGGCACGGAGTCGCCGTCGCCCACGATGGCGTCGCACTGAGGCCAGTGGCGGGCAGCCCCGTCGCAACAGACGACGTAGCGGGCCTCGCGCAGCAGTCGCAGCGGCTCGTCGGCCGTAGGGAACGAGCCGTTGGCCAGAATCACAGCGTCAAACCCGGTCATACTTGGTGATTTTGGCCATCGACTTCCACTTGTAATAACCGGCAATGGCGATGATGACATAAAGCCCGTATAGCCCAGCCTTGAAGGGGATGCCCTTTTGGACATAGAGCACACAGCACACCACGTCGACCACTATCCAGAACCACCACTGCTCCAAATACTTGCGGGCCAGTGCCCACATGCCGATGAACGACAAGGCATTGGTGAACGAGTCGAGCAGGGGCACGGTGGAGTTAGTCCACGTGACTAAAATATAGTAGATAGCGCCCCAGGACAGGAAGAAGCATGCCGCAGCCGGCAGGTACAGCCGTCGGGGCATGTGGATGATGGGCAGCGACTGCTTCAGCTTCCTGGTCTTCTTGAACTTCCAGACGAAAAGACCGTAGACGGCTGCCAGCGTGTAGTAGCAGGCCATGCCGGCATCGCCGTAGAGCCCGTGACTGTAGTACAGGTAGATATCGAGGGCTGGCATGACGATGCCTACCACCCAAAGGGCGATATGGGCACGGTACTCGAGCCAGATGTAAATCAGTCCGAGTACCGTGGTGAAGATGTCGAGCCAGTCAAATGCCATCGCTTAGAAGTTGAGTGACAGGTGAGCCATCATGTTGAATGGAGCCGAGGGGGCAAAGCCTGCCTCGTACTGGTCGTTGGTGTCCCATCCTGTAGCCACCACAGCGCCGTTTTCCCTGCTGAAGGCAGGCGCTGCCCATCCGTTGTTGTCGTACTCAGCCGAGAAGAGGTTGTAGAGGGTGACGCCGACGGTGACATCCTTCAGGCCGAACTTCGGCAGCTGGAAGTTGTAGCTCAGGTCGAGGTTCGTGGTGAAGTGCCCGTCGAGCATCATGCTCACGTCCACGGGCTTGCCGTCGTCGTCGAGTGTCTTGTAGCTCTCGAAGCCGGTGTTCGTCAGGTACTGCTTGCTGACATACTGGCTCTGGGCGCTGGCGCTGAAGCCTCGGTAACTGAAGCTGAAGATGTTGTTGACAATCCAGTCGGGCGAGAAGGCCAGCGGCTGGTCGCCGAGGTCGGCCACGCTCCCGTCGGTCAGCTGTACGGTGATGCCTTTCACGCGGTTCCTTGACCATGTGGCATTGGCATCCCAACGGAACCAGTCGACCGGTTTCCATGCCGCCTCTGCCTCCACGCCGAGGCGGAAGCTCTTGTCGAGGTTTCGGGTAACGGCCTCACCTATCTTATCAATCTCGCCCGTCAGTACGAACTGGTCTTTATAGTCCATCCAATAAAGGTTGAGTCCGGCCGAGAATGTCGGGCTCTGGTACTTATAGCCCGCTTCCAGATCGTTCAGCCGCTCGGCCTTCGGCATGGGCAGCTCGGCGTTCATGTTGTTCTGATAATTATTGCGGGTAGGCTCTTTATGGGCTATGGCATACGAGACATAGACCTTGTGGTTGGGCGTGATGTCGTAGTTCAGTCCGGCCTTGGGGTTGAAGAAGTCGAACGATTCCTTCATGTCGTAGACAATGCGCTTGCTGGCGTCCCAGTTGATTTCATCGGTGGGGCCGACCATCTTTATGCCGAGGTGACGGTACTGCATATCGACATACGCATTCAGTCCGGGCAGGAAGTCGTACGTCAGTTTGCCGTAGACGTTGAAGTCGGTCTTCTTGGCATTCTCGTCGTAATAGGGGCTGTTGGGCATCAGGTCGTTGACGGGGTTCTTCACCCACTTGATGACTCCGAAGTGGTCGCCGTCATACTTGTTCCAGCCACCGCCGAGCGTAGCCTGCAGGTTCTCGCGGTTGTTGTAGTTCAGCGAGGCCACAACACCGTAGAAGTCGTTGTCCATCTTCTTCTGGCGCACCAGGTCGCTCTTGGCCCAGGTCATTTCCGGGTCGAGTTCATACTCAAAGAGCGTCCTTTTGCGCTTATACTCCTCGTAGTAGCCGTTGCCCTTCGTGTAGTGCAGCGCCGTATTGAGGTTCAGCTCGCGGCTCAGCCGCTGGTTCCATATCAGCTGGTAGTTCTGCTGGTGGTAGTTGTCGGTCTGGTTGTCGTAGTACCGGGTGTTGCCCTCGTCGTCATAATACTCGCCGCAGGAGTTGTAGCGGCGGCCATAAAGGCTCTGCTCATACTTCGACGTGTAGTTCCAGGCGTGATAGGTTTCCTCCGTGCCGTTGAAGGTAATGAATTTCACCACCGTGTTGTCGCCAAACCAGCCTGCCTGAATGAAGTAGCTGTTCAGCTTGGTCGAGGCGCGGTCCAGATAGCCTTTCGAGCCGATGTTCGACAGGCGTCCCTGAATGCCCCAGTGTTCGCCTAACAGTCCTGTTCCGAAGCGCAGCGTCTCTTTGTGCGAGTAGTAGGAACCGCCACTGAAGTCCATTCCTACGAAGGGCTGCGTGCCGATGTTCTCCGTCTGCATGTTCAATGTGGCACCGAAGGCACCGGCGCCGTTGGTCGACGTTCCGACACCGCGCTGTATCTGCATCGACTGCACGCTGGAGGCAAAGTCGCCCATGTTGACCCAGTAGAGTTGTGCGCTCTCGGCATCGTTCATGGGTATGCCGTTGGCCGTGATGTTGATGCGCGAAGGGTCGGTGCCGCGCACGCGGAGCGACGTGTAGCCTATGCCGTTGCCGGCGTCAGAGGTCAGCGTTACGGAGGGGGTCAGCGACAGCAGGTAGGGCACGTCCTTTCCGTAGTTCACCTGCTTCAGCTGTTCACGGTTCATGTTGGTGAAGGCCATGGGCGTCTTCTTCGTGGCGCGGATGGAGGACACCTGCACATCCTGCAGCTCGACCGACTTCAGCGAGTCCACGGGCTCTACCGCGTTAACACCTGTTGCCCACAGTGTGACAACCATCAAAACAATCTTTTTCATTCGTCTTGTACCTTTAATTAATAAATAATGTAAAGGGGAATACTGTGATAAAACTACTATCCATCCCTACGCCGGCATTACCCGGATCAGGTTTAGAGGGTATCATCTCAGCCGCCAACAGGCGGCACCCCTTGAATTGCGGGTGCAAAGGTACGACAAAAAAATAAAAGGACAAAACGTTTTGCCCTTTTATTTTTTTGTCGTACCTTTGCCGACCGTATGAAATGGAAAGTAATAGCATTCGACGCCGACGACACGCTGTGGGACTGCCAGTCGCACTTTGAGCAGGTGGAACAGCGGCTCTACGGGCTGATAGCCCCCTACTGCGACGACCCGGCCCACGAGCTGTTCGTCACTGAGAGCGGCAACATGGCCGACCTGGGCTATGGCTGCAAGGCGTTCACCATATCTGTCATTGAGACGGCACTCCGCGTGGGCGGCAGTCATCTCAGCAGCGGCGAGCTGTCGGACCTGCTGGCCGTGAGCAAGCAGCTGCTGCACCTGCCGGCAACACCGCTGCCCGGCGTGGAGGAGACGCTGCAGCGGCTGCGCGACGACCGCGACTACCGCCTGGTATGCTTCACCAAGGGCGAGCTGCAGGACCAGGAGAACAAGCTCAGGCGCAGCGGACTGCTGCGCTACTTCGACGACGTGGAGATAACGAGCAACAAGTCGCAGCGCGAATTCCTGGCCCTCTGCGACCACCAGCAGTGTCACCCGTCGGAGCTGCTCATGGTGGGCAACTCGCTGAAGAGCGACTGCGCCCCGGCACTGGCCATCGGCGGCTGGGCCATCCACATACCGTTCTACGTCGTCTGGCAGCTGGAGCAGCATGAGGACTTCGACCACGAGCGGCTCATAAAAATTGAGCAGTTCAGCGAACTGCTCAATTACATATAGCCGGAGGCGGCTTGACTACTTCAGCGTGAACTGGAACTCCAGGTCGTAGTTGCTGAAATTGCCCTTCAGCGTCAGCTTGCACGTGTCGGGACTCTTCGCAAATTCGACCGAAGCATCGCCTGAGAAGAGCGAGATGGCGTTCAGCTTGTCGTTCCAGGTATAGACCAGCTTGCCGGCATTCATGTCGGTCCAGCGCCATACGCCCACGTCGTCCCTGCGGTTCTGGTAGTTGATGGAGAACAGGCCGTGGGAGTCGAAGTAAATGCCCTCGATGATGGTGTTGGCTTCAAACTCGTCCTTCAGCTTCCCGAAGTTGCTTTCGTACCACTCCTTCACCTTGGCCAGGTCGATGGGACCTTTGAAGTCCTTGGCGACCTTGATGCCTTCGACCTTGCCGATAGCCCTGACGTTCTCGACGGTCCAGGCGCGACTGCACAGGTTGTCGGTCATCTCGCCGGGAACCACAGCCCCCGACGTGTCGATGGTGCCACGCGTCTTGATAGTGGTGCCGTTCTTCCACTTGATGGTTACTTCAACGTCGTTCCCTGACTGTCCGGCGAAGGAGATGGTCATGCCGTTGGAGAACGTGAAAACACCGTTGGAGGACGTGTACTTGCCGAAATCAAAAGAGCAGCCAGTCAAGTCGACAGACCGCGTTGCACGTGCTCCGTTACCGGCATCCTCGATGGCTATCATGTAAACGCCGCTCTCCATCAGGCGCAGCTGCCTGATGCCCTTCTCGTTTGACTGAAGGTTCACCACCCGAGCCTCGGTCTTGTAGGGAGGAGGGGTTAGCACCACGACACCGCTGCTGCTGCCGCCACTGCCATTGCTGTTGTCGTCATCGTCGTCGCCACATGCTGTCGTGGCGAACAGAGCTGTGGCCGCAAGGGCCATCATCAGAAAAATCTTTTTCATACTTTGTTCAGTTTGTTTTCTGTCTTAGACTTAAAGAATTCTTCCCGTAAGCCTGATGGTAAGCGCCGGCCAGACCACAATCTTCGACATGATGTCGAAGTACTTGTCGCTGTCGCTACCCAGGTCGTCCTTGGTGACCTCCAGGTCCTTGCCCGTCTGCTTCTCGTAGAGTTTCGGCTTGCCCCAGAACATGACACCCAGGTCGCCGCTGACGCCGAAACGCTTGCGGGGAACGGAACGTCCGAATCCGATTCCGACGTAGGGGCGGAACTTGTTCACCTTGATGGTGGCCTTGGCTATACCATCGTCGTCGAACTCAACGATGTAGTCGCCAATGAGCAGACCCTCGCCCTTGTCGAAGGCGGTGACGGGGATGGTGTTCTCGGCCTTGACCACTTCATCAGTACCGAGATAGAAGCCCGTGGTGAAGCGGAAGGGAACGGTACGGAACGGGTACACGTCGAGCAGCAGCTTGGCAGTTCCCAGATCGAGCTTTCCCTCCACCTCGGTCTTCTTGGTGGGCTGGCCTTTCGCACGGTATTCGATGTCTTCCTTGTGCTTGATGCCCGAGAAGAAATCGTAGCCGGCACGCACCTGCAGATATTCGGTGACAGGAGCTGCCAGGTCGAGTCCGATACCCGTTGTACCGAGGGTCAGACCGACTGAGAGGTGGTCGAAGATGCCAAACTCCTCTACCTTGTCCTGTGCCTGAGCAGGCATCGCAAACAGAGCCATTGCCAGTGCGGCAAAACCTGTGACAAATAGTTTCTTAGTTCTTTTCATACGCTTTAGGTTGTTTGAAATTATACAATAGTTGAACCTTTTGGCGACAAAGATACAAAAAATATCTGAATAAGAATCATGATTTGCAAATTATTTCGTAACTTTGCACCCTAATTGTCAGATACCTATTTAATATATATACATGGAAAAGAAGAATTACAAGCGAATAACCGTGACGTCCGCCCTACCCTACGCTAACGGCGGCGTACACATCGGACACCTGGCCGGCGTCTACGTGCCGGCCGACATATACGTGCGCTACCTCAGGCTGAAGAAGCGCGAAGTGTTGTTCATCGGCGGCAGCGACGAGCACGGCGTACCCATCACCGTCCGCGCCCGCAAGGAGGGCATCACACCGCAGGACGTGGTGGACCGCTACCACAAGATGATCAAGGACTCGTTCGAGGAGTTCGGCATCTCGTTCGACATCTACAGCCGCACCACCTCGGAGACGCACCATAAGTTTGCCGCCGACTGGTTCCGCAAGCTCTACGACGAGGGCAAGCTCGTGGAGGAGACCACCGAGCAGCTCTACGACGAGGAGGCCAAGCAGTTTCTGGCCGACCGCTACGTCGTAGGCGAGTGCCCCCACTGCCACAACGAGGGTGCCTACGGCGACCAGTGCGAGAAGTGCGGCCGCGACCTCTCGCCGACGGAGCTGATTAACCCGCGCTCGACCATCAGCGGCTCGACGCCGGTGCTGAAGAAGACGAAGAACTGGTATCTGCCCCTGAACGAGTATCAGGACTGGCTGCGCCAGTGGATTCTGGAGGAGCACAAGGAGTGGCGCCCCAACGTCTACGGCCAGTGCAAGTCGTGGCTCGACATGGACCTGCAGCCCCGCGCCATGACCCGCGACCTCGACTGGGGCATCCCCGTGCCCGTGGAGGGTGCCGAGGGCAAGGTGCTCTACGTCTGGTTTGACGCGCCCATCGGCTACGTCTCTAACACCGTCGAACTCTGCGCCAAGGAGCCCGAGAAGTGGGGCAACTGGGAAAAATGGTGGCAGGACGAGGACACCCGACTCATCCACTTCATCGGCAAGGACAACATCGTGTTCCACTGCATCATCTTCCCCACGATGATGAAGGCTCACGGCAAGTACATCATGCCCGACAACGTGCCCGCCAACGAATTCCTGAACCTGGAGAACGACAAGATTTCGACCTCAAGGAACTGGGCCGTCTGGCTGCACGAATACCTCGTCGACATGCCCGGCAAACAGGACGTGCTGCGCTACGTGCTGACCGCCAATGCACCGGAGACGAAGGACAACAACTTCACTTGGAAGGACTTCCAGGACCGCAACAACAACGAACTGGTGGCCGTCTACGGCAACTTTGTGAACCGCGCCCTGCAGCTGACGAAGAAATACTGGAACGGCGTCGTGCCTGCCTGCGGCGAGCTGACTGACGTCGACAAGGCCGCTCTTGAGGAGTTCAAGGACGTGAAGGACCGCGTGGAGCGTCTGCTGGAGCAGTTCAAGTTCCGCGATGCCCAGTTCGAGGCCATGAACCTGGCCCGTATCGGCAATAAGTACATCACCGACTGCGAACCGTGGAAGGTGTGGAAGAAAGCACCTGTAGCCCCCCCTTCAGCCCCCGAGGGGGCTACAAATGTCCTGAAGAGTAATGAAGCCCCCTCGGGGGCAGTAGGGGGGGCTTCGGGGCCAGAACGTGTAGCCACTATCCTGAACATCTGCCTGCAGCTGACGGCCAACCTCGCCATTGCCTTCGAGCCGTTCCTGCCCTTCTCGTCGAAGAAACTGCGCGAGATGCTGAACATCGACAGCTTCGAGTGGGAACAGCTCGGCTCGACCGACCTGCTGAACGCTGGTCACCAGCTTGGTGAACCCGCCCTGCTCTTCGAGAAGATAGAGGACGAGGTCATCCAGAAGCAGCTCGACAAGCTGGAAGCTATGAAAAAGGCCTCCCCAAGCCCCTCCAAAGGAGGGGATGTTAAGTCACACAATTCCGTTGCTTCTGGTAACCAAACACCCCCTCCTTCGGAGGGGCTTGGGGAGGCTTTCAAGCCATACGTTCCCTTCGAGGACTTCGAGAAGCTCGACATCCGCGTGGGCTTGGTAAAGGACTGCCAGAAGGTGAAGAAGTCGAAGAAGCTGCTGCAGTTCACCATCGACGACGGCTCGGGCCAGGAGCGTACCATCTGCTCGGGCATCGCCGCCTTCTACGACAAGCCCGAGGAGCTCGTCGGCCACCGCATTCTCTTCGTGGCCAACTTTGCGCCGCGCAAGATGATGGGCATCGAGAGCCAGGGCATGATTCTCTCGGCCGTCGATGCCGACGAGAGCCTCAGCGTTGTAACCACTACGAAGGACGTTAAGCCAGGAAGCCAAGTAGGGTGAGAAGGTGGTGGCCATACGTCGTAGTGCTCATAGCGGCTGTATTGCTGGCGGTCTTTGAGGCCGACCTCCTATACACCGCACAGGAGCAGAACCTGTTTCTCCATACGCCGCTGTTCTTCGAGCAGCAGATGGTGAGGGCGGGCGGACTGCTGACGTGGGCCGGCTGCTACCTGACGCAGTTCTTCTATTACCCCATGCTCGGGGCAGGTCTGCTGGGCCTGCTCTGGGCTTTTTTGTTATGGTTGCTTCAGCGCACGTTCCGGAGGACGGAGCCGTGGCCAGGACTGCTGCCAGTGGCCTGCCTGCTCATGACCATCACCACGCTCGGCTATTGGGTGTATTACCTGAAACTGCCCGGCGTCTTGTTCGATGCTACCGTCGGTACCACCATCGCCGTCCTGATGGCGTGGGCTTACCGCTCGTTGCCCGCTTGTTACGGTCTGCGAACATTGTTCATCCCGCTATCGGCATGTGTGGCCTATCCGCTTTTCGGCTTCTATGGTCTCTGGGGCGTGGCCTTGATGGGACTGCTGTCGTGGCGCACTAAGGGCAGTAGCCGCATAGCCGACACCGTGCTGGCTCTGCTCGCCATCGTGGCTGTGCCGCTCATCTGCTACCACACCGTCTACCACGAGACGAACATCGCAAACATCTACTGGACGGCACTGCCCGTCTTCAGCTATAGCGACCACCGCTTCTTCGGCTATTACGTACCTTATATTATATTAGTAGCCACCATCGCCCTCTTCGCCTCCAAGGTAACTATTCCCCTCCCTCACAGGGAGGGGGCAGGAGTGGGTCTTCTGCTTGTTTTGGCCATCCTCGTTGCCGCGTTTTGGTACAAGGACGGCAACTTCCACCGCGAGCTGGCCATGAGCCGCTGCATCGACCGTCAGGACTGGAGCGGCGTGCTCAGCGAAGCCCGTAGAGCCAAGGAGCCGACGCGCGCCATCTGTCTGATGCGCAACCTCGCCCTGTTCCGCTTGGGGCAGACGGGCAACGAGATGAGTCTCTACCCGAACGGCTCGGCACGGCCCGACGCGCCTTTTCCCGTCCGCCTGGTGCATACCTACGGCAAGCGGCTCTACTTGGAATATGGCATTCCCAACTACTGTTACCGCTGGTCGATGGAGGACGGCGTAGAGTACGGCTGGACCGTCGAGCGGCTGCGACTGATGGTGCTCTGCTCGCTGGTGAACGGTGAGTTCACCGCTGCCCAGCATTACATCAACCTGCTGAAGAAGACCGACTTCCACGATTCGTGGGCACGCCGATACCAGGACCTGCTTTACCGCCCACCACTCATTGCCAACGACCCGGCACTGAAGCCCATCCTGCCGCTGCTGCGCAACGACAACTTCCTGACCAGCGACCAGTCGCAGCTGGAGCACTTCCTGATAGAGCATATTCTGAGTACGCCGGGCAATACCCGTGAGCAGCAGGAGCTGGCGCACTTCACCATGCGTTACTACCGTACTAACCGAAGCAAAATCATTGAGCCATGAAGAACATACTCAGTCTGATAATCCTTGTGGCTCTGTTGGGAGCCTGTCGTCAGGCTCAGGTGCCGGCCGACTTCAAGCAGGTGAGGCGCGATGTGCCCATCTATCCCGACTATACGGGCGTGACCATTCCCGTGAACATCGCCCCACTGAACTTCGAGCTGCTGGCTCCAGCCGACAATGCCGTGACCCGTTTTACGGCGGGCAATCAGCAGCTGGTCTGCGGCGGCCTTAAGGTGCGCCCCGACATCGACCAATGGCGGGCACTGACGGCGGCTGCCAGCGGCGACAGCATCACCGTCGAGGTGTTTGCCGAGCAGGACGGGCAGTGGGTGCGCTTTACACCTTATTATATATATGTGTCGCCCGACAGCATCGATTCATACTTGAGCTACCGCATGATTTCGCCGTCATACGTCTCCTACGAGGAGCTGACCATCAACCAGCGCTGTCTTGAGACGTTCGACGAGCAGGTCATCGCCGACAACATGCTCTGTTCAACCGAGGCCGGCGGACAGTGTATCAACTGCCACAGCTACCAGCAGTGGAACCCCGACCGTATGCAGTTGCACGCCCGCCACGCCCATGGCGGAACTGTCATCGCCTACGACGGGCAAGTCTCAAAGAGCACTTCTCAGCCAACCCCAGTCTATCCGGCCTGGCATCCTTCGCTGAAGCTCATCGCCTACAGCACCAACAAGACGCTGCAGACGTTCCATACCGCCGACCTGAACAAGATTGAGGTGATTGATGCCGAGAGCGACCTGCTGCTCTACGATATTGATAAACACCAGATGACAGTTATCGAGCAGCAGCCCGACGAACTGGAGACATTCCCCTGCTGGTCGCCCGACGGCCGCTGGCTCTACTTTGCCAGTGCCCATTTTGAATATCCCGCCGATACGGTCGACATGAGCGAGATAACCTTGCGGGCGCAGGAGGTGAAGTACAACCTATACCGTAAGTCGTTCAACCCCGATACCCGTGAGTTCGGCTCCCGTGAACTGGTGTTTGCCGCCGACACGATGGGCATGAGTGCCACCCTGCCGCGCCTGTCGCCTGACGGCCGCTTCCTGATGTTCACGATGGCCGCATGGGGCAACTTCCATATCTGGCACCGCGACGCCGACCTCTGGCTCATGGACCTGTCCCGTGAAGGGCGTATTCGCCCGCTGTCAGAACTGAACTCCGATGACACCGAGAGCTACCACTCCTGGTCGTCGAACGGCCGCTGGGTGGTCTTCTCATCGCGCCGCACCGACGGCATCTTCACCCGTCCGTTCTTCGCCCACATCGATGCAGACGGCCGCACCTCGAAGCCCTTCGAACTGCCGATGCAGGACCCCGACCGCCACCGCCAGCTGCTGAAGAGCTACAACGTGCCCGAACTGATGCGCGGCCCCGTTAAGCTGACGCCTCAGCAGATAGCTGATGTCCTGAAAGGGCTATGAACGCCCGAACAGCCACTTCTTCAGGAAGGGACTGATGCGCAGAATGTTCGACGTGATGATAGAGAAACCGATGACCAGCAAGCCTAAAATGACAGACAATACGATGTCAAGAACGAAGTTATGCGGATAGCTCTTGAAGAAAACACCCACGCTGGGCAAGTCGGGCATAAAAAGGAAATGTATCAGATAGATGTCGAGCGTGCGTCGGCCAATGTACTGTAGCGAGGCGCCTATTGGTGAGAGCTTGGTTAAGTACTGCTTATAGTGGCGGAAATACATGAAGACAATGGTCAGCAGTCCGAATCTTGCCATTGTCAATGGTATAATGGCCCACGTCATGCGCAACGTGCGCCACTTCAGGGCGTCGAGGGTTGCCAGGATGACAATCAGGATGAGAAGTGGGAAGAACCACTTGGAGTCCATCAGCCTCTGTGCCTTGTCCCAGTAACGGTGAACGATGTTGCCATAAAGGAAGAAGGGAAAGTATAGGAGCACCTGCACAAGGCTACTGTCCTGAAGGAAATAAAACAGGTCAGTCTTTGCCCCCTTATAACCCGCTGCCCATGAGAAATACTTGGGCTGGTAGTTCGTCTCATAGAAAAGGAGGGATATGATAAATAGTAGTGTAATAGGAATCCACGACCTGACTTTAAGTTTGCTCTCGACATAGGAAAACAAGTAATATATAAGGAACATATAGAGCAGGGCAATGGTAAACCAGTAGCCGCCCTTCGTCGGTGAATGGAAGTTTGTCTCTACGGCTGTAAGGAAATTCTTATTCAGAATAGCTGCAGCCAGGAAGAAAAAGACCACGGTAGGAATGATTTGTACACGCAGTTTCTTGCCGACGAGCGACCCTAAATTACGAAGATTCCACACCTGAGAAGCCTTGTACGCCAGGAATCCACTGACAAAGAAGAAGAGCGGCATGCGGAACAATACAAGGAATGGTATGGCCGACGAATGCTTCCACTCCTCGCCAAACCCCATGCCGGCTACATGATTGGCAACAACCATAATCATGGTGAATCCGCGGAGGGCATCCAACCACTCCAAACGAGGCTTCTTTGTTGTAATAATATCCATGATCGTTGCAAATATACTACATCCCCCACACCATTATCGGATGTCCATTATATTCCCGCTGCTCATGCCAGATGCGTTCTTCCCATGATTTCTCGCCGGAGCGGTCGAAGATGATGAGGTGACCTTCGTCCACAGAGCCGACGGTGTCCATATACTCCCATGTCTGGCACAGACCGTCGCTGATGGTCTTCTCCAGACTATCGCGCCTGATTTTCAGTTCCATCACGATGCGCTGCACGGGGCCTCCATAGCCGTCGGTCAAGGGCTTGCGGATGAGCAGGTCGGTGCGCTTGCGGCCTAAGCCGTACTCGCGGTCGATGTAACCGCCACCGTTTACGATGCGCTGCAGGAATGCCTGAAGGAGCAGCTGCGGGCCAGCCTCGGCATAGTCAAACTTGCCAATCCAGGAGTCGGCGTTCTGGCGGAAGAACTGCTGGAAGTCCAGGAGCAGCTTCTCCATGTTGATGCTGTTGTCGGCATTCTGATACCATTGCGGCTGCTGTAGCAGTTGTTGCTGGGTGCTGGCTGTCAGTTCACGGGGAATAATCTCACGGTATATGGCATTGGAAATGCGCAGCGGTTTGCCACGCTCCTTGGTTACAAGCCCCATGTCCTTGACATAAAGGATGTCCTCGTCGCCCATCTTCTCTTCGTCGGGTTCATCTTCGTTGGCCAGTATCGGCTCAATGACGCGCTTCACACGCGGCTCCTTCAGTTTGTCGATGAGGATGTCGATGTGGGTGTCGCGGCGGTAGATAATCTGCTCTTGGGCACGGTCAATCATTTCCGGAGTGATGACTACCGAGCGGTCGCGGTTCTCCCTGATTTCCATCGTCACCTCGTAGCCCAGCGCATTTACCAGCCAAGGCTGCCCTTCGGTAGCTTTCCAAATCATGGGGAAGCAGGCCTCGTCGAACTGCTGACCCGTGGCTTTGGTGTGTTCCATATACAGGGTGTGTATCTCTTCCTTGGTAAAATTACCCAATCGCAATGACTTTGACTTGATGTTAAAGGCCGAGCCGCCGGTGACGATGTCCTGATTGCTGAGCACGATGCGGTAGTCGCGAACGTCGCGGATGCCGCAGAGGATGATGCTGTTGGGAAAAGCCTGGGGGCGGCTGGCATAGCCGGAACGAATCTGGCGGAGGACGCCTACCAGGGAGTCGCCAACCAAAGCATCAATCTCGTCAAGAATCAGTACAAATGGTTTGTGCAGCGAACTTGACAGCCTGGCCAGAAATGTGGAAAGGATGGCGTTGGGGTCTACGTTCTTCCGCACTTCACGACTGAGCTCTACTGGCCATTCTTCACCTATGATATAGCTGCACTCGCGAGCTATGACGTCGCAGGTGCCAGCAACTACGCTGGGCATGTTGTTGCGCGAGGCCTGGCCACCCTCCACGTTGGCATAGACGGCCACGTAGTCGCCTTGACGGTTCAGATAGTCGCGTAAAGCCAGCATACAAGTGGTCTTGCCCGTCTGGCGGGGGGCATGCAGCACGAAATACTTTCGCTGACGTATCAGCATCATCACGTCGTCAAGGTCGAATCGGCTTAGCGGGTCAACCTCATAATGAATGTCCGACTGGTTCGGACCTGCGGTATTGAAGAACTTTTCCATTGCTTAAGCATTTAATCCGCTGCGAAGATACAACATTTTTCCTAAATAAGAAAATTTTTGTAAGTTTTCGTCTATTATTTTTGCCTGTTCCATCTTTATTTCTTACCTTTATGGCCTCAAATTATAATAAGGTACACTATGCCAAGGAAAAAAGATGGAATGGTGTTCGAGGTGCATCCTACGCCGGTAAAGGGTAAGGACGGGAGGAACATCGTGTATGTGAGGCCGGCAGCAGGGAAGAAACTGTCGATGAAGGCACTGGAGGACTACTGCGACAAGTTCTACGGCATTCGGTTCGGCGAGCTGTCGAGGGCGATGGATGTGTTTATGCGGGCTGCAGCCGAGCTGATGGCTCAGGGGTACCGCATCGACACGCCTATCGGGTCGTTTGCTCCGAGGTTGAAGCTGGTGCGCGAGGTAACCGATGCCGACGAGGTGAAGGCTCGCGACGTGAGGTTCGACGGCGTGGAGTATAATCCTGGCAAGCGCTGGAATGAGCAACTGGAGAAATGGTCGGACGGCTTCCGCCCCGCCAACAACCCTGATACACAGCGGCTGATGGCCGACCGCGAGCTGATGGAACACCTGCTGCAGGAGTGTCTTACACGATTTAAAGGCTATGTCACCGTCGGCATCTTTGCCCGCCAGTCGGGTCTCACTTACTACTCAGCCCGCAAGCAGTTGGAGCTGTGGACGAAAGGCGACAACCCGCGACTATTGAAAACTCGGCGTGGGCATGAATACATCTATACTGAAATCTGAAAACATGAAACTATGCAATGATTGCTATAGTATGTTTAATTTATTGATAACCAATAGTTTATCTGTTGTGTATAAGTTACAGACCACACTATTAACCTGCTATTAACCTTCTACTTTGCATTTTATTTTGGCTATTGGCGTAAGGTGTTTTGCGTATAGCCGCAAGACGTTTTGCGTATAGGTGCAAACGTTTTTAAGGCCGGTTTAGCACCAATGTATAGGCCACTTAGCACTATAATGGGCGTGCCTTTATACAAATAACCCGTCAGTTTTCTTGCTTATTCCAATATATTTTCGTATATTTGCAGCATCATTGAAAAGATTATACAAGCTTATGAAGATAACGAAGATCAAAACGAAGTTAGGAGAGTTGGGAAGTCCTGTTTCAACGGAGTTGGACGCCATCGTGGAGCGCATGCGCTCTGACGACACCAGGGAAGCGGCAGAGCGCATACGCGCTGTAGCCATGCAGTCGCGTCTGATGATGGAGCAGGGCACACCACGCTATCTGCTGAAAGATGCCGACCGGCTACCCTATCTGCTGTTTGGTGCCACCTTCGGCAAAGGCGGTCTCGACAACCCCATCAGTTTCACGCAGTTACTGTTGCTCGACATTCCCTGTCCGGAGGGTCAGCGCCAGGTCAGCGACCTAAAAAAGCGTGTGCAGCAGGTGCCATACACCGTGCTGGCCTTTGCTGGTGTGAGTGGAGTGACGCTGAAGGTGGTGGTAAGTTGCCAGTATGGCGACGGCTCCACACCTTGGAAGTCTGGCCCTGAGAGCCGAGAGGTGCTGGATACAGAGCGTTATCAGAAGTTTCTGAAGGACGCCCAGCAGAGTGCGGGCAGCCTATATACCACCCTGGTCCGTTGCAACCTCATGGTGGGTGACCCTACGCTCAGACGCGGTTGTCGCATGAGCTACGACCCACAGCTCTATTATAACCCCCAGGCCCAGCCGTTGCCTGTCATCCGTGAGGAAGGAAACGTGCTGGATGCCTATGAGGGAACGCGGACGGATGACGACGGCACCGTCATCTGGTATCCCGACTACAACGAGCGCGAGCGCATACAGATGGAGTTTCAGGTCTGCCTTTCGAAAGCTCTCGATGATGGTGGTGATGATGCAGAGCATTGCCTTCAGCTGCTGGCTGATTACTGTCGTAAGGCGGGCCTCGAAGAAGAAGCCTGCGTGGTGCGTACCCTGTGGCAGCAGCGCTTCAAGCCGATAGGCGAAGACATCGTTCGCAAAGTCTTCCGCAATACTTACAAAAAAACTTACAACGGGCGGATGCTCTCGCAGATGAACGAGAAGGAGCGCATAGTCCGCTTTATCGAGAATTTCCTTGCCCGCCGCTATCAGCTGCGGTATAACGTGGTGAAAGGCATGGTAGAGTTCCGCCCCAACGACCTGCGCTTCCAGCAGTGGCAGCCGCTGACCGACCGCCAGCTGCGCAGCATCGTGGTGGAGCAGATGAAGGAGGGCGGAGAGAGCTGGATGAACGACATACGCATCTACATCGAGTCGGCTCACATACCCGACTACAACCCCGTACACGAGTTCCTGGCCGGCTGTGGCGAGTGGGACCGCCGTGCCAACTATATCGAGGACTTCGCCCGTCGACTGCCCACCAACTACAGCCGCTGGCCGCAGTACTTCCATCGCTGGTTCCTGGCGATGGTGGCACAGGCGCTCAACATCAACCGCGACTTCGGCAACTCGATGGTGCCCATGCTCATTGGCGGACAGGGCATCAAGAAGTCGAACTTCTGCAAAAACATCCTGCCGCCCTCCATGCGCGAATACTATATGGACGACATCAAGATGGACAATGCCGAGCAGGTGGAGCGCGTCTTGGGCCGCATGTGGCTGGTGTGCATTGACGAGTACAATGCCAAGACCGCCCGTGAACAGGCCAAGATCAAGCGCATACTGACAGAGAAGGATGTGCAGATAAGGAAAATGCGCAGCGACCAGTACACCATGATGCCCCGTCTCTGCTCGTTCATCGCGACCACCAACGACCTGACGCCGCTGCCCTCGGGTGACGGAAGCCGCCGCTACCTCTGTGTCGAGGTAACAGACGAGGCCGACATGAGCGGACGTATCCCCTACAAGCAGATGTATGCCCAGGCCGTCACAGAGCTGAAAGCCCCCGACTGCCTCTATTGGTTCACCAGCGAGGACGAGCGCGAGATTCAGACCCACAACAGTCAGTACCAGCAGGAACTGCCTTTGGAACAGGTGCTTGCCAGCACCTTCGAGCCTGCCTCCGACCACCGCAAGGAACACCTCTGGACGGTTGCCGCCATCCAGAAGGAGCTCTCCAACCGTCTCAGGGCCAGCGACGTGCCCAACCTGACGCAGCTCGGCAAGACCTTGAAGCTGATGAAATGGCCACGAGGCGGCAACACGGGTGTTCGCGGCTATTACCTGCAGCTGCGCAAGGAGTAGTCCATAGCATAGTCATTGCATGGTTATATCATAGTTTAGACATAACTATGCAATGACTTTTGTTTTGTTATTCAATAAGTTAAATGAACTATAGCATACATAGTATAGTAGAAATCCTAAATTTGGATGTCACCCTCGTCCAAACAGCCATTTCTTGATGATGCGTAGTATATTCGACGTGATGATGCTGAAGTCAATGACAAGCAGGGCCAGGAATACCGAGAGCGAAGTGTCGAGCACGAAGTTGTGGCGGTTGGTATTGAAAGAAGACACCTTTTAATTTGAAAAAAATTTGGTGTTGTCCTGAAAAAATAATACCTTTGCAAAAAAAATGAAATGGATAGTAAAAGGATATACTCCATCATAGTTGTCACATACAATAATGCAGCCGGGCTGAGTCGTACATTGGAAAGTGTCCGTTCGCTTGACTATAGTGAGCGAGAGACGATAGTAATTGATGGAGCCAGCAAGGACAATACGCAGGAGATTCTTTCTGCCAACAAAGACATTATCACCGTTTCTGTATCTGAGCCTGATACCGGCATCTATAATGCCATGAACAAAGGCATCAGATACATTACGGGCGACTTCGTCGTCTTTATGAATGCCGGCGACTGTTTCGCCCATTGTGGCGTATTGTCATTGGTAAACAGTTACGACGGTGATATCCTCTTAGGAGGCGAAACCTATGGAGGTCAAGTCAGAATGGTAAAGAACCATATGTCGCTCTACGACATCCTCTCCATTGGCCTTAATCACCAGGCTGTATATTACCGCAGGGAAATCTTACAGAAGTATGGATTTGATGAGTCATACAAGCTTATTGCTGATTTAAAGTCTGTTGTTGAACCACTGGCCAAAGACAAAGTAACTATTACGGGTATACCGGAAATTCTGGCAATCTGTGAAGGAGGGGGCGTCAGCAAACAGAGATGGCGTGATACACTGATTGAGAGACAACGCATCATTGACGAAGTCATTGACCCATTCTATAAAAATGATTATCAGAAATTTGCACGTGTCAACAATGAGATGCTTGATGATTTCATTGTGTTGTCCCATTTCCATAAAACATTCCCTCTCCTAAAGTTGCTTAGTAAGATAGTAAGATATCTAAATACAAAGTTCAAGCATATTCCTATTGATTAAAGATCCATCTTGGTTGAAAGACATATTCGTCTAACTCGTCCCAATTTTAATGGAAAACTAGTGTAGTGATTACAAAAAAAAAGAATTTCATGACGATGTACGATGATCAATATTTTTAAATGTTTTTGGAAAGAATAAATAGAAGTAGCGGCTTGCAATATACTTTATGGCTCTCCACTTTCCACGATATTTAAATAAGTAGTAAAAAATCGGGAAGGGAGAGTATTTGGGACTGTGCAAATACTTCCATCGCTCACAAAATGTCTTACCTTCAAAATAAGGATGCTCGTGATGATTGTCGACAACTCCAATGTAAATAGGAGTCTGAATCACAGAGAAACCTTTCTGCTGAACTCTGAAACCGTATTCGTTGTCACCTCCTCCGTGCGTAAATATGCAGTTCATAGTGCCAACAGCCTCACAAACTTTTTGTGGAATCAGAACGATATTGCCAAACATGATAGCTACCTTTTGATATGTACCATTGGGTATAATGAATTGTTCGTCATTATCCATACCTATATAAGAAGCTTCTCCGTTGTGATCACAAAATGCACCAGTAACAACGCAACTGTTACTTCCATTGTCGTCGGAAGTCTTAAACAATGTTATAAGTGCGTCGGCATATAGTTCTCCATCATCATTAAACCAAAGGAAATAATCATAATTATCATTACTCAATGCTTTCTCCCAAGCCAGTTGCATACCCCTAGTCCAATATAACGAACCAGACCCTTGATAAGCGAATACTTCAGGGAAATTATTTTTGACAGCTTCATAGGTGCCATCGGGAGAGTTATCATCAACAAGAAAAATGTCAAACGTATAACCCTTTCCCAACTTTGATATTGACTCTTTCAGCGTTTTGAGACCAGCCAGTGTCGTCTTTTTGCGATTAAAGACAGTGATTAATACTGCAACCTTTCTAATTTCCATAATAATCTTTTGTTACTCGTTCGTAGACTTCGTAAAGCTTCTCTGCAGACTTTTTCCATGAAAAGTTTTCCAGTCTTCTTGACTGTTTAGCGATTAATTCTTTCAAATCAGTATCTCCCATATGCAAAAATTGCTCCATTGTTGTAGCAAGGTTAGATTTATTTTCATTTAATTGAAAAAAAATAGCTGCATCTTGTGCAATCTCTGGAAAACAACTGGTTTGGTTAAGTAGAACGGGACATCCAGCTTGCCATGCTTCTAAAATGGGAATGCCGAAACCTTCGTATAACGAGGGGAAAATGAAACATAAAGCATGCTCATAAAGGTTCTGCATTCCTTCGTCGTTGGGACTAATATGAATCATCCTATCATAAATACCATTCTGTTCAAATAACCTCATTTCTTCTTTTGTGAAATAAGGACCTGTACATACAATCGACAAATCTTGATGTGAACGAAGCACGGGAAACAGTTCTTCAAGCATCAGCATAAAATTCTTGTAATCGGCACGAGAACCAACATATAATATATATTTCGTGTCAATTAATGGAGCCTTGTTCTGTTTTCCCCGACTAGAGACTCCATGATAAATCACCGTTATTTTATGTTCAGGAACACCCATTATATCCATTAGGTCGTTTTTTGTCTGTTCTGACACAGCCACAACATGATTTGCATGTCTCACGAGTTCTTTTTTCCAAAGTGCTTGCATATTATCCCTCAGTTTAAACCTCTCTGAAATCATATCATGAACAGTAAGAACAAACGGACGACCGTGCAGATACTTCATAAAGTAAGGATCATAGAACGTGGGGTGAAAAATGTTAAAGTCATTTCTCTGTAGTGCATCTATAGAACATTTAAGATTTCTTCCCAGCGAGGTCTTCTCTGGGAACTGATGAGAATAATAGTCGTATAAAAGACGTTTTATCTTAAAATGTCCTTTTATAATAAAGTTTTCCTCAGTTTGTAATGCCGGTTGAAAACAGCCCAACTGACTCTCAAGCAGATGAATGTTGTTACATTCCCTAACAGCTATTTTGGGGGATGCATCAGGAGGCAGGTTTTCAATTAATCGCACAAAGCAATTGGAAACGCCACCGAACCTTTGCATATAAAATGCCTGATAATCATATAGTATCTTCATAATCTAAATAGTATTTTGAGCTGTTAT
Source organism: Prevotella sp. (assembly GCA_017395215.1). Lineage (GTDB taxonomy): Bacteria > Bacteroidota > Bacteroidia > Bacteroidales > Bacteroidaceae > Prevotella. The sequence goes on from JAFPVW010000128.1 coordinate 66,963, forward strand.
CGTTTCACTTTTTATTTTCCTTTATTATTTTTTTTGCCTCTTCTATTGTCAACCCTCTTTCGAGGTCAGAAAAAAATCTGCTATGGTGTGTGACACGTTTATCTATAGGAGGCTCCTGCATATAGTTGTTGTAAAGAAATGACAGATACTGGTCATAAGCCTTTGGCACTTTAATTGTGGTGTCCTCAAACTTAATCTCAATAGTCTCACGGAACCATTCCTTCTTCATGAAGTGTTTTCCTGGTAAAACCGAGCAAGTAGAAATGCAGTCATTGTCGTCATGAAGCGAAATCAGTTTTTTGTAAAGAGTCATCAACTTTGTATGATATTTTTTTTGCCTACGTGACATATATATTTTTACCTTCAATGAATTCCAAAAGGCGATGGGTCGTCCTTTTAGCAAACGTAATACTACGTCTTTATAAGTCCACTTTTGTAAAGATATATAATAATTATTGAAAGATTTGTCAAATGCGGCTTTGATACTTAAGGATTCATTATTCTTCGGGCAGTCGTCAATAGGAAATATGTCAATGTATGCTCCCAGCATATATGGCACATGTTCGAATTCCCATATGGAAGAGTTGTTGTCAATAAACTTGGCAAATGGGGCTGTGTAACCTATATCGGAAATGTCTGCGATACGGTAGGATGCTGGTAACTCATTCCTCAATTGGAGCATTCTGTCATAATCCTTTCGGAGCATATGGACATCTATGTCGTCATCCCATGGAATAAAACCATTATGACGAATTGCACCTAATGCTGTTCCATAAGCTGCAAAATAACTCAGATGATTGTCATCACAGAATTTCGCAAAAGTATGGAATAATTTTAATAGTTTTTCTTTTTCAGTCATGATATATTGTTTTCTTCGAATATGACACAATTTTGTCCGTCATTTTTATAAACAATGTTCTTTCCTCTACATCTAAAATATAAAGCCAGGATAGTGAAGCGACAATTAGTGTAGGGAGGATTATATTTAATATTAAACGGAAAATGCTCTCTGTTAATAGAGCGTTGATTAAAAAACCCGTTACCAAACCTACGACTAGTATGCCTATGCAAGGAAAAACCAAATGACGGAGATAGAAAGGGATGTCCAATCTATACATTTTTTTATTGTAATAAATAATGACTGCACCTCCCAATAGCTCCCAGCAAATGAAAAGTACAACATAAATGCTGTAGGGTGCTGCTCCCATTTTAAAACATAAATAGACGAGGAATATGGGTATAAGATTTAATATACCTTTTACGATGCAGTAATTCTTGATATTATCGCTTGCATATATGCATTCTGCATAAACAGTTATCAATTGATTTGCTAAAGAGCGAATAAGTAATAATGCACAAAAGACAGAAGCCCATTCAGGAACATTAACTAACCAAAGTTTCAGTATGTAACGACACTCGATAATAATAGGGACAGATAAAAAACATGTAATAAGAAAAGACAACTTAGACCCCGTGATGCTGAACCTCATGGCCTTTTCTGTGTCATTTATTCCGCCGCTTCTTGTAATAGTAGGATTAAGAGCTTTTAACAAATTTGAAGAAAAAACCATCAGTATTCCGTTTACCTGAGCTGCGATGCCTTGTGCGGCATTTACAACTGTACTGAAAAAATTATTCAATAGTAGAGGCATTGAATTAAATGAAATAAGACTGGTTATGGATGTAAGGAAATTCCAGCCTGCATATGATGTCATTTGTTTAGCTAAAGTCTTGTCAAATAAAGACATACTAAATTGACACTCTTCATACTTGCGGTAACAGTATATTCGTTTTACGACTAAAGAAAAAATCGTAATTAGAGAAAGAAAAAGAGAATAAAAAACCAGTTTGTCCATTCCCACATAAGGGAGCCATATGGCTAGGACCAATCGCATCAGACTCTCAATAATACCAATAACAGAATAATAAAACATGTCCTCATTAGCGTTTAAGATAGAGTCATAAGGGACAGACATGACTGTAAACGAAAAACTGACAATCATGAAGTAATAAACATAACGGGCAGCATGTATTCTGCTGGGCTCAATATTTAGGAAACCAGAAAAGAGGAAGTCAGCAATTAGTATCAGGTTAAGTGCAATAACAAATGAGATAATCAGATGAAGGACTATGCTTATGGAATAAACCTTTTTCTGAAGCAAGAAATCGTTTTTTGCCTTGTAATAACATAGATAACGAAGAGTAGACCTTGACAAGGTGTCCTGCAGGAATCCAAACATAAAAATGGTACCAGCGATAAGAGTGTATAGTCCATAGTCGGAAGCACCAAGTGTATTTAGAAATACCCTTGCCGTATATAGTGAGATGAGTAGATTTACTATCATCTTTATATACAGATAAGAGGTATTCTTAACTATTCTCGTAGAGGTTTCCATTGAGTAAATTAATTATTATCACATTCAATAATCATCTCTTAATCTTAATACAGGAATGATTCCATTATTTGCTTGCAAAAATAATCATTTCATTTGAAATATCAAAATTAATTCACTTATTTTGACACACGTTGAATAATCTCGCTCGAAAAAGTTCAAAAACATTTGTTTTTTTATCAGCTTATTCGTATCTTTGCAGCAATTATGGAGAATAGCATTGCAAAGAAACCTCGTTTGGAGTGGTTGGATGCCTTGAGGGGATTCACGATGATACTGGTAGTGGCTTTTCACACCATCCAGGGATTTGGATTGGAGATGAAAACCTCATCATCCATGCAATTCCTTGTCATGTTCCGTATGCCGCTGTTTTTCTTTGTAAGTGGCTTTTTGGCTTATAAGGCGGGACTTATGTGGAACTTTGGGACATTGGGCTCTTTGCTGGCCAAGAAAATCAGGGTGCAGACGGTGCCTACGATAGTATTCTTCCTGTTTGGAGCTGCTATACTGGGTAGTAAACAGTTTGGACCTACCATCATGGAATGGCTTGAAAGACCAACGAAAGGCGGCTATTGGTTCACCATCGTGCTGCTTTATATGTTCATCATCTACTACCTCTTCTGTTTTCTTGAGAGCTGGCTACAGAAACATTTCCCAAGAATTCCGTCGTGGCTACCTATTACGATACTATTTCTGATTTCCATGGCCTGCTATGATACTTGTTACCAACCAAGATATTTTGATTGGGCACTTGGACGCAAGGGGTCTCCCAATGAGTTCATGAACTACAGTAGCTTTGGACAACTGTTCATATATTTCCCGTTCTTCCTCTATGGTAACATTGTACGCCGCTATTGGGACAAGGCGCAGGAAGTAATGGATAGCAAGTGGTTCTACCCAACGATTATCTGTTTGGTCATCTATGCATGGTTCGACTATCAAAAATGGCATTGGCTGCGTATGGCATGGGCCATTATTCCGTTGACAATGGCCCGATTCATCCTGCTGACAATGGTCTTTATGTATTTCCGCCACTACCAACAGTACTTTACCCAACGGACGGCCATTGGTGCGTCTTTACAGTATATAGGTCGGAGAACGCTAGATATTTACTTGATACATTTTCTATTCCTACCGAATCTGCCAACTGTCGGATCTTTCTTCAACACCTATCGTCATAACTTTGTGCTGGATACCTCCCTTTCGGTCTTTTTGGCCTTGCTGGTCATCGGCTTCAGCATCATCACCTCCAATATCCTCCGCATCAGCCCCTTCTTCAAGAAGTGGCTGTTCGGACGGGTGTAGAAGGCTGTCAGAATTGTCAGAATTGTCAGAAAGAGATAGAAAAAGAAAAGCATCCCAAGGGGAAATCCCTGGGATGCTTTTGGTTCACGCGGCATGCTTCTTGTAGTACTCCTCGGTCTTGTAGAAAATCTTCTGATGGGGGTCTTCGGCTATCCAGCCACGCTTCTTCCATTGCGAGCGGAGATTGCTGGCGGCCTTTGAGAAATCGCCCGAGGTGGAACATTGCGACCTGTATTGCACCTCAAACTCCTGCTTGGTGAACGAATCGCCCAACTGCTCCAGAAGGCAGGCCACGCCGGGCTTCATGATGCGGTTGTCCTGTGCCAACTTGCTGGCGGCCTCCCCGCCGAGCAGACACATCTTTACCCAGAGGTTGTAGTCAAAGGTCCACGTAACGAACTCCTCAATCTCCTTGCTCCACTTCATGCCATTCATGATGTAGAGCAGGATGGCCTTGCGGAAGGCGATGTCGGCAGCACGATAGGACATCTTCTCGTAGGTCTCATTGCCCATCATCAGCGAACGTTCCTCGGCACGGTCGAGCAGCCATTCGATGTGGCGCTTGGCCTGCTTGCAGACGACAAGCCCCTTGGCCGACTCCAGACGCGCCAGAAAGACGGTCAGGTTTTTGTCGAATGCCTCGTCGTAGTCCTTGAATCTGGAGCGGTGTTCCAAGTCTTCCTTCACGATGGTCGACAGGTCGATACGTGAGAAGGTGCCGTTGTCGATGTTCGAGCCGAGAAACATCTTGCCCGTGTTGGGTGTCGTGCAGAATACCACATTCCAGCGCAGCGTGGTGCGAGCCTTGACTGATTGCGTACCCACGCGTTCCTGTCCGTACTTGTCGGTATCGAAGTCACGACGGATAATCTCAGTCACCTCGCTGACGGCCCCTCCTGCCACCTTCTTCAGCTGTTCCAGCTCGTCCATCATGGTGAAGAGGGCCTTGTTGCCACAGCGCTCTGCATCGTCAAGACGCTGGGTGAAAGCTGCGTTGGTCATGTCTGCGTCGACCACCTGCACACAGATGTCATTGGGGCGCTCGGGCTTGTCCTTGTTGGCACCTCTGGCATTGGTATCCTCAGCCCACTCACGCTCTTTCTGACGTGCTATCTTGTCGCGCTCTTCAATAGGACGCAGGATGTGGTAGATAGGTTCCTTAATGCTCGACTTGCCGATGCTCCAAAAGGCCCACTTTACACCGCCAAAAGACATACTCTCCTGGCAAGTCAACAGTCATGCCTTCGAAATCAAACTGGACCGTATTCTGCAATCAGGACTTTGTATTTATAATAATCAATGAACAATCCTATCGTATAATGAATATATGCTATTAACGTTGAGTTCCACAGGATTGTTACGAAGTCTTATTGGGTTTACTGTAGAAGCAAGTATATCCAAATCATGCCGTCTGTTCGTTGTAATGGGACTATTCATTCCCAAATTATCGAGCAAGTTGCGAAAACAACTGACAGCCTCTTCCATAGAGCCACACTCCATTGACTTAGCTATCTGGGTGAATATCTCCTTCAGATAAAACGAACCACGAGTGTCAATACAGTCATCTATGTGCTGAAGCATATAATCCCAAATTTCTTTCAGGCAAACGGCAACAGCATGACCGTGAGGAAGTTCATATAGTGACGTGATCTTATAACTAAATGCATGAGGCGCAGTAGTCTGTGTGATACAAATTGCCTGTCCTGCCTCATTGGCGGCCGTCATGATATGACGGGCGGCCTCTTCTGTGTAGTCAAAGATATATTGACGCCACCATTGCATAATGGTTTCAACTGCTATTCGTGAGTGGCGTTTGCTATCTTCTGTGCTATTAACGGACCACCAAGACTCTATACCTTGACACAGCGCATCAAGCATCGTACATTTCTTTTGGTAAAGTGGCAGCGTTTTCAATACCTGCGGTTCCAAGATTGCTACATTAGGTATAATGCTATCGTGAGTGACGCTTTGCTTCTTCCCATCGTAGTAAATGACAGCATAGCGCGTAGATTCACTGCCAGTTCCTGCTGTCGTGGGAATGGCAATCAGCTTGACGCCAGTATCGCGATACTCCTGTTCCAGATAGAGTTTTTCATCTGACATCTTGCAGTATAGCTTGATACATTTTGCCACGTCGATGGAGCTTCCACCACCGACAGCGAGAATGGTATCGCATTGCTCACGGCGGAATAAGTCAACACCCTTGCAAACATCTTCGTAAAGAGGATTCGGCGTGAAGTCGGAAAACTTGACATAAGGGACTTTGATTCCTTCTACTTCATCTTTGATGTTCAGGAAAGGGAAGGAACTGTCGATGACCAACAGAACTTTCCCGGCCCCTTCTATAGTCTCCTGTAAGTGAGAGATCCCCTGATAGATTGTCTGCATATTGTTAATCCTTTAGGAACGTCATTAAAGCTTCTTTGTTCTCAATGGGTGTTGTTGTAGGACGGCCAAGATCCTTGCGGTTTCCCTTCTTTACGCGAATCTCCAGCAATACTGGACCTTTGCAAGATGGATGATGTAAGAAGGAAAATGTGAGACATTTCTCTAACTCTTCTTTCGTACTTACACTATAGGTCTTAAGATATCCAACTGCTTCTGCCACAGCAGGCAGGTTAATCTTCAGACCAACCGTAGGTTGGCCCCCTACGCTATCGTGAGCACCATTATTGAACACCACATGAACGTAGTTCCTGGGAGCCTTGTTGGCAACAATGGCCATACTGCCCATGTGCATAATAGCAGCACCATCACCATCAAAGCACCATACTCTGCGTTCAGGTTGTGCAAGGGCAATACCAAGTGCAATCTGAGAGGCGTGACCCATACTGCCAACAGTCAAGAAATCACGTTCATGACCTTGGTTCATAGCTGCGCGGTACTCAAAGAGTTCACGGCTAATCATACCGGTAGTACTGACAATGCAATCCTTCTCACCAAGAGCAGCTGCAACGGTCTGGATAGCTTCTTCACGACTCATCGTGAGGTCATTCACCTCAACATTCTGGAGCTTGTAGTCCTCAAAGGTGTCCTTCTCAATCACCAGAGCAAAAACCTCCTTGTTTGCAAGGGCTTTGGCTGCTTTCTCAATCTGCTTGGCAGCCTTGTCTTCCTCTTTGGAAAGCACCTCATAATTCACACCCATTACATTCAGCAGGCCGGTGGTTACCTTACCTTGCTTGACGTGCTGGGGTTCATCGTGAACACCAGGGCGGCCTCTCCAGCCAATGAGAAGCAGGACTGGGATGTTATAAACTTCCTCATCTGTGAGAGATGCCAACGGGTTGATGATATTACCCTCACCACTGTTTTGCATATAGATACATGCAGGATGGCCAGTTGCCAGATAGTGACCTGCAGCCAATCCCACGGCAGCACCTTCGTTCGCAGCAATAATATGATGGGCAGCATCTGCATGATCGGTAATATAGGCACAGATAGTCTTTAACAGACTGTCTGGAACACCAGCAAAACAGTCAATGCCATACCCTCTCAGGGCCTCAATGAAAAACTGTGGTCTTATCATTTCGTTCCTGGAATAAGTTCTAATATCTGCTTGATAGGCATGCACAGGTCATTCGCCTCATAGCTACGACCGTTGGCGAGGATTGATTCCGCACAACGAACCATTGCCGGATAGGCGGCGCGCAGCAGGTGGTTAGCGTAGATCACGATATTGACGCCCCACGATGCCAGCTCGTCTTCAGTGATATGATTGTAGGTTGTCGGCACTACTACGATAGGAATGGTGGCATTCTTGGCGCGCAACTGCTGACAAAACGCCTTGATGTCTTCGCCTGTCTGCTCCTTGCTGTGTATCATGATGCCATCAGCGCCAGCCTCGATATAGGCCAAGGCCCGTTTCATCGCATCATCGATACCTTTGCCAGCAATGAGACTCTCAATGCGGGCTATCACCATGAAGTCACTGGTAATCTGAGCACGCTTTCCAGTACGTATCTTCTCACAGAAGCCCTCAATGGTGTCCTGCTCCTGCTTTACTTCAGTACCAAAAAGTGAGTTCTTCTTCAACCCCACCTTATCCTCAATGATAATGGCAGAAATACCCAATCGCTCTAATGTGCGCACAGTAAATGCTAAATGCTCAGGTTTCCCTCCGGTATCGCCATCAAAGATGACGGGCTTTGTGGTCACTTCTAATGCATCATTCAGGTCATGAAGGCGAGTTGTCAGGTCAACGGCTTCGATATCGGGTTTCCCTTTTGACGTGGAGTCTGTCAGCGAACTGGCCCACATACCGTCAAACTCATGCTTCATATTGTTCACCATCACGGACGTGTTCTCAATAATGAGGCCTGTCAGGCCACTATGTGACTCACAGAAACGCACTATCTTCTTGGCGCCAATAAGTCGGCGCAGTCGTTTCAGACGCACATCAGGTGTTGTGCCAATTTCTTTGAGGCGTTCGTTTAGCATTGTTGAAGAAATGCCTTTCGTATAGGGAACATCTATAACCTTTCCTCCCCATTCGGCCAACTTATCGATAATCTGTTGGCGTGTCTTTGCCTGAACTCCTTGTTTCCAGTCGTCACCATGAACTACGAAATCAGGTTTTATCTTCTCCAGATTGGGACGGTAGTCAAGTGTTGTTTGTGGAATCACTTCTGACACGCCTTTCAAATCGCTAACAATCAGCGAGCGTTGTTCATAGTTCAAGTATGGCAAACGCTTATAGCTGGCAATGGCAGCATCAGTCAAAACCCCCACGATGACACGCCCATACTTCTGGGCTTCATGCAAGATGTTGAGATGGCCGGGATGAATGATATCTGCACTCATGCCAACATAAACTATTTTCTCTTTTTCCATAAATGCTAATTTTTGAGTGCAAAGATAGTCAATTTTGATTAATTGGCAAAGGAAATAATCGGAAAATGCATGTCAGACCTAGAATGAAGGGAAAATATTCGCTCTTGAAATTTCATTTCGAATAATTTGAAACATTCACTTTTTCTTTTTTTCTTTGCAGCATTGATATGAAGGAAGATGTAAGAAGGTATGACAGTATGACAGGGGACAGGTTCGAGTATGACAGGGGACAGGTTCGTGTCATATACGTGTCATATTTTCAAGATTTAGAATCTCCCAAGGACACTCAATAATTGTCATTTTCAATCTGTATCTTTCGATGATTTTTTCCTCGGCAACAGGATGGCCACCCTGAGCTATTCTCGTCTGTACCCGACGCTTGTTTAGTTCAGGGTCTGCAAGCGCTACGAAATAAAGATACACCTTAAAGCCTTTCTCTTGGGTCTTTCTCATAAAATCAAGTTTCGCTATTCTGCTTTATAACTTAACAAGTCTTTATTTGAGTTTCTCAACCTCTTGCAGCGAAATGCCTAATTCTGCGGCTATGGCTTCATTGCTCATGCCAGACTTGAGAAATAGTTGTATAGACTTACGTAGGAGGTTGCTCTGCTCCTGAAGCAGCACTTTCTGCTTCGCTAATTCATAATCGCGGTTCAGGATTTCCGTATCTCTTCGCTCTATGGCCGAGAAGAATTCTTCCTCAATATTCATGTCCTGACGAACCTTGGCATTGGTAGCGGCCTTAAGCAGTCGGTGGACGATATGCTCCATGTCGGAGTCGCCAGCATATTTGGAGTCGTCGATATTCAGCACTTTGCGGTCGTCCTCGTCTTTGTATGTCTGGTCAAAGATACTTAGGATTTTCTCTAAACGATTGTTCACCTTACCATGCAACAGGGGAATTTGCACAATGATGCTGTCGTGGGTCAGACTGTCGATGAATGGGTCTGGTAGTCCTTTTGTTACTATACGGTCGTCATAGTCATAGGACTCATGGTGGACGTAGAGCACGGGCACCTCAATATTCCCGACACGATGGCCCAACAAGTAAACAGCCACCATAGGCACGGCGTATTTTCCGCCACTGGCTGCTACCATGTTCTTGGGACTCTCATACTGAACGCCCAGATACTGACGGAATCGCAGCGTTTCTGTCTCTAACCACGTCTTCTGGAGCTCTATCAGTATAAGGTGCTCCTCTCCGTCTTTCTCGCGGACGGTAGCGCCAAAGTCTATGCGAAGCATGGCTATGGAAGCGTTCTTATCCGTGGCATATTCATGAGGACGCATCTCTACTTCTATGATCTCCTTTTTCAAAAGGGCTGATAGTATGGTGCGGGCTATGCGCTCGTCTTCCATGAGGTACTTGAATACCACATCGTAGATGGGATTGGCAATACTTATCATTTGTCTTCCTTTCTTTTTTGCTGCAAAGATACGCGTTTTTGTTGAAAGTTCCAAATTATATTTGTTATTTTGATACAGCTTCTCGCCTTTTGGTTAAAATACTTTAAAAATCACATTGTAAGAGAGGCTGAATGACCACAGTCAGCAGAAAAAGTAGTACCTTTGCAGTCCGATTATTGGGGAGAGGCTTAGAATCCCCGTGAGCTGGAGTGTGAATAGCGGCGTCTTTGGCCGGGCGTAGCGGTTCGTGAATCGCCAGTTCAGCAGACGTTAGACTTGCAGCCGGGCGACTGACCCCGGATGTGGGTTTTTGCGTGTGTGTAATATAATTAATGTAAAACTGTTTTTTAGTAAACCAAATTTAGAAATGAACACTTTAAGTTACAAGACGCTTTCCGTCAACAAGGAAACCGCTCAGAAGGAGTGGGTGGTCATCGATGCCACCGACCAGGTGGTTGGCCGTCTCTGCTCGAAGGTAGCAAAGCTCATTCGCGGAAAGTACAAGCCCAGTTTCACCCCGCACGTTGACTGCGGCGACAACGTTATTCTGATCAATGCCAGCAAGGTGGTCTTCACCGGCAAGAAGGAGACCGACAAGGTCTACACCCGCTACACGGGCTATCCCGGTGGCCAGCGCTTCAACACCCCCGCCCAGCTGCGTCAGCGCAAGGACGGTATCGACAAGATTCTGCGCCACGCCGTGAAGGGCATGCTGCCGAAGGGTCCCCTCGGCCGCTCGCTGCTGAACAACCTCTATATTTATGAGGGAACCGAGCATCCCCATGAGGCCCAGAAGCCCAAGGCAATTGATATTAACCAGTACAAGTAAAAGTAAAAAAGAAAAACGATGGAAGTAATCAATGCAATAGGTCGTCGCAAGAGCTCTGTAGCTCGCGTTTATCTCCAGGAAGGTACTGGTAAGATTACGATCAACAAGAAGGAATTGGAGACATATTTCCCCTCAGCTATCCTGCAGTATGTGGTGAAGCAGCCGCTGAACCTGCTCGAGGTGGCCGAGAAGTATGATATCAAGGTAAACCTCGACGGTGGTGGTTTCACTGGTCAGAGCCAGGCCCTGCGCATGGCTATCGCCCGTGCCCTCGTCAAGGTGAACGAAGAGGACAAGAAGAAGCTGAAGGACGCTGGTTTCCTGACACGCGACAGCCGTGAGGTTGAGCGTAAGAAGCCCGGTCAGCCCAAGGCTCGTCGCCGCTTCCAGTTCAGTAAGCGTTAATCATACTGGACAACGTTTAGCATCTAAACCCGCTGGACTCCTCCGGATTACCATCGGGCTGATTCTAAAAAGTAATCGCTTTAGCGCTTTTACCAAGCGTAGCGACTAAAAGAATTAAAAAAGAAAGTAAACAACAAATTAAAAAAGCAAGACAATGTCAAGAACAAATTTTGATCAGTTGCTGCAGGCTGGCTGCCACTTCGGCCACCTGAAGCGTAAGTGGAACCCCGCCATGGCTCCCTACATCTACACCGAGCGCAATGGCATCCACATCATCGACCTGCACAAGACGGTAGCCAAGATTGACGAGGCTGCCGAGGCTCTGAAGCAGATTGCCAAGAGCGGCAAGAAGATTCTCTTCGTAGGAACTAAAAAACAGACTAAGGACGTGATTGCCGAGAAGGCAGCCAGCGTCAATATGCCTTACGTCATCGAGCGTTGGCCGGGCGGCATGCTCACCAACTTCCCCACCATCCGTAAGGCTGTGAAGAAAATGGCCAACATCGACCGTCTGATGACCGACGGTACATTCAACAACCTGTCGAAGCGCGAGCTGCTGCAGGTGACGCGTCAGCGCGCTAAGCTCGAGAAGAACCTCGGTTCAATCGTCGACCTGACCCGTCTGCCCAGCGCCCTGTTCGTTGTCGACGTGCTCAAGGAGCAGATTGCCGTCCGCGAGGCTAACCGTCTGGGTATCCCCGTGTTCGGTATCGTCGATACCAACAGCGAGCCCAAGAACATCGACTTCGTCATCCCCGCTAACGACGACGCCAAGGACAGCGTTGAGGCTATCCTGAACGCCTGCTGCACGGCTATCGCCGAGGGTATCGAGGAGCGCAAGGTTGAGAAGGCCGACGAGAAGGCTGCCGACGCTCAGGACGAGGCTGAGGCCGAAGAGGCAAAGCCCAAGCGCGCTTCGCGCCGCGCCCGTAAGGACGAGGCTCCTGCTGCTGAAGAGGCTGCTCCCGTTGCTGAGGAGGCCGCTCCCGCCGAGGAGGAGGCTCCTGCCGCTGAGTAAAAGGTAAAAAGTAAAAAAGTAAAAAAGTAAAAAAGCAAAAACAATGGCAATTTCAATTGATGATATCAAGAAGCTTCGCGCTATGACCGGCGCTGGTCTGGCTGACGTAAAGAAGGCACTGACCGAGGCCGAGGGCGACTTCGACAAGGCCAAGGAACTGCTCCGCGAGCGTGGACTGGCCATCGCTGCCAAGCGTAGCGACCGTGAGACTTCTAATGGTTGTGTACTCGTAAAGGCTGTCGACGGCTTCGCCGCCATGATCGCCCTGAAGTGCGAGACCGACTTCGTGGCCAATGGTGCCGACTTCATCGCTCTGACCCAGAGCATCCTCGACGCCGCCATCGCCGCCAAGGCCCAGGACATCGAGGCTGTGAAGGCTCTCGACATCAACGGTCAGACCGCCCAGGAGGCTGTCACACAGCGTTCGGGTATCACTGGTGAGAAGATGGAGCTCGACGGCTACCTGACACTCGAAGGTGAGAACATCGAGGTTTACGACCACATGGGCAAGCACACCCTCTGCACCATGGTCCAGACCAACAAGCCGGCCTCTGAGGCTGGTCACAAGCTGGCTATGCAGGTGGCTGCCATGAAGCCCGTAGCCCTGGATGCCCAGAGCGTCGACCAGAAGATTCTGGACGAGGAGTACAAGACCGCCGTCGAGAAGACCAAGCTCGAGCAGGTTGAGAAATTCGTTGAGATGAAGGTCAAGAAGGCTGGCATCAACCCCAACCTCGTTGACTCTGAGGACCACATCGAGAGCAACATGGCCAAGGGCTGGCTCACCAAGGAACAGGCCGACGAGGCTCGCAAGATCATTGCCGAGGCAAAGGTCGAGGGTGAGGCTCAGCTGAAGATGCCCATGATTGAGAACATCGCCAAGGGTCGCGTGCAGAAGTTCCTGAAGGAGAGCTGCCTCGTCGACCAGGAGTTCCAGTTCGGCGACGGCGACAAGGCTACTGTCAGCCAGTGGCTCGCCCAGCAGGACAAGGAGCTGAAGATTGTTGCTTTCAAGCGCTTTACACTCGTTGCTGAGTAATTGAAAAAGATTATCTGTCTTTCGTGCTTGGCACTACTACTATGCATCGTCGGTTGCACCCAGCAGCCGACGATGCATTACGTCTATGAGGTGATGAACCCCATGACGCCAGTAAAGAACCAGGGTAAGTCGCAGCTGTGCTGGGCCTACGCCATGCTCGCCGCCATCGAGACCGAGCACCTGCGCTGGGGCGACTCCGTGAACCTGGCGCCGGCCTTCATTGAGCAGAAGCTCAAGCAGGAGCCGCAGGCGCCGAAGTCGGGCCGCGGCATGGGAGCCACGCTGCTGTCGCTCATCCAGAAGTATGGCATCGTGGGCTACGACGCCATGCGCACCGTCGATACGCCAGCGCCGCAGTTCGTCTTCATGTACGGCGCTGAGTACACCACCCACGAGTTTGCCCGCAGCGTCTGTGCCCCCGGCGAGTACATCTGTCTGACCAGTACCGCCCGCGAGCCCTATAATCAAGAGGTTGAGCTCGACGTTCCCGACAACTGGCTGCACCAGCGCTTTCTGAATATTCACATCGACACGCTGCTCGAGAAGACCGCCCACGCCGTGCGCCGCCACCACGGCGTCTGCTGGGAGAGCCGCAGCCACGCCATGGCCATCGTCGGCATAGCCCACGACGACCAAGGCAAGAAATACTTCGTCATGAAAAACTCGTGGGGCACCAAGCGCCCGCACAGAGGGCTTGACTTCCTCTCGTTCGAGGACTTCAAGCGTCAGACCTTAGCCGTTGAAATGCCGAAAGAGGCATTTCGCTAAAAGTCATATCCTAAGTTAATATAGAAGTACGGCTCCTTGGTTCTGTTGCAATAGCCGACGGAAACGCCAAGGGGACCAAACATGGAGTCGTATGAGTAGGCCAGCTGACCGCCGATCAGGGGCTTTGTCTTCATCAGGTCTTCAAGTTCGGGAGCGTGCTGGGCAACAGCCGACAGCAGAGAGACGTAATGGTTCTTTCCCATACGCTGACGGGCCTGCAGTTGCACGCCCGTGAAATGATTCTCGGCATACTCCACGTGGCCCAGTCCGGCGAACGGCAGCTGCTGTTCGACATAATGGCCGAAACCTGTGCCGCCGATGATGTTGCCATAGATATGTGGGAGGTCATTACAGGCACACTTCTTCACACGCTATTTATTCAGCTTCCACGTCACGCCGTCCTTGGTGTCCTTCACCTCGAAGCCGGCAGCGGCCAGTTCGTCGCGTATCTTGTCGCTGGTGGCCCAGTCCTTGTCGGCCTTGGCCTTGGCGCGCAGCTCGAGCACCATGTCGACCACCTTGCCGAAGGCGGCTTCGCGCTCGTCGTTTGTACCGCTCTTCTCGGCCTTCAGTCCGAGGATGTCCTCGGCGAAGAGGTGCATCACCTCCTTCAGTTCCTTCAGGCAGTCGGCGCAGATGGTGGCCTTGTGGTCGATGAGCTTATTGACCACGGTGCAGGCCTCGAACAGGTAGCTGATGACCTGCGGCGTGGCGAAGTCGTCGTTCATGGCGTCGTAGCACTTCTCGCGTAGGCTCTTTACCAATTTCTCGGTTTCGACGTCACACTGTGACGTCATAGACGACAGGCGGTCGAGGTCGGCGATGGCGTTCATCAGCTTCTCGAGGCCACGCTCGGCGGCTACGAGGGCTTCGTTGGAGAAGTCGACGGTGCCGCGGTAGTGGGCGGAGAGCACGAAGAAGCGGATGGTCATCGGCGAGTAGGCCTTCTCCAGCAGCGGGTGGTTGCCGGTGAAGAACTGCTCGAGCGTGATGAAGTTGTTGTACGACTTGCCCATCTTCTGGCCGTTGATGGTCAGCATGTTGTTGTGCATCCAGTACTTCACGGCCTGATGGCCCATCGAGGCCGTGGCCTGGGCAATCTCGCACTCGTGGTGGGGGAACACCAGGTCCATGCCGCCGCCGTGTATGTCGAACGTCTCGCCCAAGTACTTGCGGCCCATGGCCGTACACTCGCAGTGCCAGCCGGGGAATCCGTCGCTCCAGGGCGATGGCCAGCGCATGATGTGCTCGGGCTGAGCCTTCTTCCACAGGGCGAAGTCGGCCTGGTTGCGCTTCTCGCCCACGCCGGCCAGCTCGCGGCTCTCGTCCTTGATGTTCTCAAGCGAGCGCCCCGAGAGTATGCCGTACTTGTACTGCTTGTTGTAAGCCTCGATGTCGAAGTAGATGGAGCCGTTCGACTCGTAGGCGAAGCCCCGGTCCATAATCTGCTGCACCAGCTGCTGCTGCTCGATGATGTGGCCCGTGGCGTGCGGCTCAATCGAGGGGCGCAGCACGTTGAGCATGTCCATCGCCTGATGGTAGCGGTTGGTGTAGTACTGCGCTATCTCCATCGGCTCCAGCTGCTCCAGCCGTGCCTTCTTGGCAATCTTATCCTCGCCCTCGTCGGCATCGTGCTCCAGGTGGCCCACGTCGGTAATGTTGCGCACGTAGCGTACCTTATAGCCCAGATGCTTCAAATAGCGGAACACCACGTCGAACGTGATGGCGGGGCGGGCGTGGCCCAGGTGCGGGTCGCCGTAGACGGTGGGACCGCAGACATACATGCCCACATGGGGGGCGTTAATCGGCTCGAAGCGCTCCTTCTGGCGCGTCAGCGTATTGTAAATGACGAGTTTTGATTCCATAATCTTCTTAGTTTTCGGTTTGCAAAGGTACGAATAAGTGAACGAAAAACCAAATGTTTTCCAGTTTTTTCAATACCTATTATTCCCAAACCCGCCGCCTTTTGTCCAAAACCCGGCGCCTTTTGTCCAAAACCCGGCGCCTTTTGCTCGTAAACCCCCGCCTTTTGCCCGTAACCCGGCGCCTTTTGCCGGGGTGTCGGTTCGGGTGTCGGTTCCGGCCTCCGAAGGTTGGCAGAGAGCACGTTTTTGCCGATTATTCCGGCCACTTTTGCTATTATAGTTGCCATTCGCACTTTTCATC